>JACCZP010000331.1 GCA_013695885.1 Thermoleophilaceae bacterium
CTTCCCCGGATGGGTGTTCGGCCTCGGGATCCTCTCTGCCATTCCGGCGATCATCCTCGGGGCGCAAGCGAAGGGCGCCGCCGAGCGCGGTGAGGTCGTGGGCGGCCTCGGTCTCGCCAAGGGCGCGATCTGGACCGGAGCGGCGGCCATCGTCCTCGGCATCGGGTTCTGGGTCTTGATCGGGATCGACATCTCTAACGACCCCTGAGCCTCGGTCGCTTCCCGCCGCTCACCCTCAGCCCGCGGTGAACGAGTAGAGCCGGCCGCCCGGCTCGACCGCGAAGCGCAGCCGGGCGGCTCCCTCCGGCGCGGGCAGCCTGACCGCGTGGCGGACGGAGTCTCCGTCGACGCGGGACGTGCCGAGCGTCTCGCCCGCCGCCCCCACGAGCTCAACCGTCACCGGGCCCACCGCGTTGACCCGCAGTCCGCCTCCCGGCAGGGTCAGGGCTGGCGTCTCGATGGTCCCGGCGTCGACGCTGACGAAGCCGTCGAGGCGGAGCCGCGCGCGGTAGATCCCACCGCCGGTGAGCCGCGTCGCGGCGGGATGGTTCTTCCCGAGCGAGGAGCAGCCGTAGTAGTGGACGAGCTCGTCGCCGATCCGCAGCGGCCCCTGCGAGAACTCCGTGAGGTAGCCGCCGTCGGCGCGGCCGCCGCCCCCACCCTCCTCGCCGTTCGGGATCCACACCTCGGGCACGCCGTCCTCGCCCGCGAACGGCACCTTCTCCCAGCACAGGCCGTCGCGGCTCGAGGCCAGCTTGAGGAACGCGCACCCCGCCGCGGAGTGGGGGTAGTCGCCGTCCCGGTGCCAGATCTTCAGGCCGCCGAGCCACATCTCGCCGTAGCGCCACGCCGTCGAGGCGTAGTACTCGTCGTGGGGCCGGTCGCCGTCGACCTCCGCCGCCGGGGGTACGAGGTCCACGCGGTCGATCTGATCGAGGTCGATCGGCTCGTCGAGGTGCTCGACCCACATGAAGGCACGTGAGCGCAGCCGGCTTCGGTGCTCCACCGGGCGGGGCGAGAAGAACTTGAGGAGGGCGAGGTGGCGCCCGCGGCTGAGGTCGGGGGAGAAGATCGTCACGTCGCCCGGGCCATGCAGCACGCGCCCGTCCTGGACGAGCCAGCGGCTCTCGGCCGCCACCACCCGCCTGCCGCGCTCCCAGGTACGGCCGTCGGCGGAGCGCACGAAGTAGACGCCCTCGAGCGGACCGCCCCAGTTGTAGAGCCAGCCACGATAGGGGTGGCGCTCCTCCGAGGCGTCGTAGTGGCAGGCGAAGAGGTCGATGCCGGTGGCGCTCGCCCCGGTGCGCGGGTCGGTCAGATCGAAGACGATCTGCTCGGGCCGCCCGTCAGCGCCCTTGGTCCACGCGATGCCGTCGCGCGAGGTGAATCGGTACAGCCGCGCCCGGTCCGGCCCGCGCCGGGCGGAGGCGAGCGCAAGCGCGAACATCACCCAGCGCTCGAGGCGAGGATCCCACACGATGGTCCCGTTGGCCTCGAGGGTCGCGCCGAGATCGCCGTACTCGTCGCCGAGCGCGATCACCGGCTCCAGGCCGCCGCCATCCTTGACCGGCCGGTGCAGGGTGCGCCGCAGGCCGCGCGAGCGCTCGATCAGGTGGTCATCGACGAAGAGCTGCGGCGCACCGGGCTCGTGCGCGAGCACGGCCCTGCCGGCGCTGCGTCCTAGATGCGCTGGGTGCTCAGGCAGACGGCCGGATCGGCGCCCACGGGCGCCGCGAAGACCGACGCGGCGGGAGCGCAGGCCTCGCGTTGATCGTGGCTCATGTGGAAGGCGCAGAGCACGCCGGCCGCGGCCAGGGCGAGCAGGCGGGTGTGGGCGCTCCGAAGCACTGTCCTCGTTATAGAGACAGGGGCGGGGTCCGTCAAGGCGGGTGACGGGAAGAGAACGTCCGAGCGTTCCACCCCTGGACCAAGCGGGCGGGTACTAGCCTCGAAGGCAACCGTCACGAGGAGGATGAGGACCATGGAGAAGGCCATGTTCGCGGCCGGGTGCTTCTGGCAGGTGGAGGAGGAGTTCCGCCGGATCCCCGGCGTGATCGACGTCTCCTCCGGGTACTCGGGGGGCCACACGCCCGAGCCGACCTACGGCGATGTGTGCTCCGGAGCCACCGGCCACGCCGAGGTGGTGGAGGTCGAGTTCGACCCCGAGCAGGTCGCCTACGGAACCCTCGTCGAGCGCTTCTGGGAGATCCACGACCCGACCACCCCGAACCGCCAGGGGCCCGACGTCGGGACTCAGTACCGCTCGGCGATCTTCTTCCACTCCCCGGAGCAGGAGGCCGCGGCCCGGGACTCGCTGGAGCGGGCCCGCCCGCGCTTCCGCAAGCCGATCGTCACCGAGGTCAGCCCGGCGTCCGAGTACCACCGCGCCGAGGAGTACCACCAGCGCTACCTCGAGCGGCGCGGCCTCGTCCACGGCTGATTCCGCGTCGACCGCACGCCCCGCGGGGGCTCAAACGGCAGCCGGACACTCTCAGGAGTTGTGACCATACCGTCGCCTACGCCGCGGTGTGCTGGCTCCACTCGGAGCCGTCCCACCAACGCAGCCGTGCCTGACCGTAGGGGTCGGGGTGCCACCCCGGTGCGATGGCGGTCGCCGCGGGGGCCTGTTGGGTGGCCGCCGGGGCCGGCTGCGCTGCAACCTCGGCCGCCGGAGTCGGCTGCGTCGCTGCCTGCCCCCCCGCCCCGCCGAACTGCGGCTGCAGGCTCCGAAGCTGCGCCTGGTAGGCGAGGTCGTCCTGGTCGGGGGCGTGCCCGTGGTAGGCGCCGGTCGACACCTTGTGGCGATGGAGCGCCAGCTCGACGGACGCCACGTGGAACTGCTTGCGCGCCCGCTGCGCCCCGGTGCCCATCCGCTTCGCCGCCTGCATGGCCTGCTTGCGACCGGCGCGCGAGGAGAGCACTCCGAGCTCCGAGGCGGGGATGAGCCCGGTGCCGACGTCGTGCTGGAGGTGCGTGCCCACCAGCGCCAGCTCGCGCCGGCGCGCCACCACCACCATCACGATGATCCCGATGAAGGTCGGCACGAAGAAGAGCACATAGACCACGAGGAGGGCGAGCTCTCCGCCGACACCGCCCACGCCGTTCCAGATCGCGTGTAGGAGGATCGCCGCGCCCAGTCCGAGGAGCGGCGCCCCGAGCTTCACCACGGTGTGCCTCGAGCCCGCCGCGATCGCCAGCCCGAGACCGGTCATGGCGGTGAAGAGCGGGTGGGCGAAGGGGGAGAGCACGCCGCGGACGATGAAGATCACCACCTCGTTGACCGGCGTGCCGGCCGCGGCCTGCGATCCGAACTCGCGCGCGTAGTAGAGGACGTTCTCGGTGGTGGCGAAGCCGAGCCCGACCATCGCCGCGTAGACGATGCCGTCGATCACGCCGTTGAATTCGTTGCGCCGGAAGAAGAAGATCGCGAACAGGACCACGGCCTTCGCGCTCTCCTCGACGATCGGCGCCGAGATCACCGGCCCGAAGACCGCTCCCGCGCTCGGGCCGAACACGCCGGAGACGATCAGCGTGCCGATCGTGTTGAGGATGAAGGCGATGAAGAACGACGCCGTCGCCCCCCACAGGAAGGCGCTGATCAGGACCCGCACCGGCTCGGGCTCGTAGCGGTCGATCAGGAGCGCGAGCGCGACGTAGATCGGGACCGGCAGGAGGGCCATGAACAGACCGCCCAGCAGGCCGACCAGCCCGGCCTCCCCGGCGATCACCGCGAGGGCGAGGAGGAAGAGGATCCCGGCTCCGATCAGCGCCGCCGCGAACAGGGCTCCACGCGCCGCCCGGTTGTTGCCGACCGCCGACCGGTGGACGTAGGCGCCGGCGTAGGCCGGCGGCCCGCCCGCAGGCGCTGGTGCTCCGGCGCTCACGGCGCGGCAACCTAGCAAGCACCTAGCATGCGCGCGCTCCCCGCCGGGATGGAGACCAGATGGCGTCGGCAAGCCCTTCCCAGAGACTCCGCTACACGTTCGACAACGCGATGTCCTCGGGCCCGCGGGCGTTGA
>JACCZP010000336.1 GCA_013695885.1 Thermoleophilaceae bacterium
ATGCTGCGCTGCGCTCGACCTCCGTCGCTGCGCCGGCCGCCGCCTCGATCGACGCTCCTACGGTCGCGACCAGCTCCCGCAGCTCCTCCTCGGTGATCGCCAGCGGCGGCATGAGGATGACCACGTCGCCGAGCGGCCGCACGATCACGCCGCGGCGCCGGGCCTCGAGCGTCACCCGGTGGCCCATGCGCTCGGCGGGGTCGAAGCCGCCGAGCTCGATGCCGCACATCACCCCCCGCTGGCGCACCTCGGCCACGGCCGGCATGGCGGCCACCCCGGCGAGCAGCTCCTGGAGCAGATCGATCTTCGGGCCGAGGCGCTCCAGCGTGCGCTCCTCCTCGAAGACGTCGAGCGAGGCGAGGCCCGCCGCGCAGGCGAGCGGGTTGCCGGTGTAGGTATGGCCGTGGAAGAAGGTGCGGAAGTCCTCGAAGCGGCCGAGGAAGCTCTCGTAGACGTGCTCGGTGGCGAGGGTGGCCGCCAGCGGGAGGTATCCGCCGCTGATGCCCTTGGCCAGGCACATCAGGTCGGGGGCCACGTCCTCGTGCTCGCAGGCGAACATCCGGCCGGTGCGTCCGAACCCGGTGGCGACCTCGTCGCAGATGAGCAGGGCGCCGTGGCGGTCGCACAGCTCGCGCACCGCGCGCAGGTAGCCGTCGGGCTGCAGGCGGATGCCGGCGGCGCCCTGCACGAGCGGCTCGACGATGACCGCGGCCACCTCCCCGGCGTGGGTGGCCAGCACACGGTCTAGATCGGCCGCGTCTCCCGGCTCGGCCACCAGCGCATCGAAGAGCAGCGGCCGGTACATCGAGTGGAAGAGGTCGATCCCCCCCACCGACACCGAGCCGATGGTGTCCCCGTGGTAGGCGTCGCGCAGGGTCACGAACCGGGTGCGACGGGCGTCCTCGCCCCCGCGTTGCTGGAAGTGCTGGAAGGCCATCTTGATGGCGATCTCGGTGGCGGTCGACCCGGAGTCCGAGTAGAAGACCCGCGACAGTCCGGGCGGTGCGAGCTCGACCAGGCGCCGGGCCAGCCGCACGCCCGGCTCGTGGGTGAGGCCGAGCATCGTGGAGTGCGCGACGCGGTCGAGCTGCTCGCGGACGGCTCGGTCGATGGTCGGGTGGCGGTGGCCGTGGACGTTGCACCACAGCGAGGAGACGCCGTCGAGGTAGGCGTGCCCGCGGTCGTCGACGAGGCGCCTTCCCTCGGCTCGCTCGATCACCAACGGCTCCTCCTCCTCCCAGCCCTGCTGCTGGGTGAACGGGTGCCAGAGGACGGCGTGGTCCTCGGCGGCGAGGCTTGACACGAGCTCCACGGTCACAACAGCGACGGTAACTAGCGTTCAGGTCGGAATGACGTCGCCGGCCACCACCGCGGAGGGCGCTGAGCGCGACACGGCCGCGCCGGACGACGCCCCCCGCCTCATACCCCCGCTGGGGCTGCTCGTCTTCGTGGTCGGCACCGGGTCGCTCGGCGCGGAGATCGCCGCGGTCCGCCTCCTCGCCCCCTACTTCGGGGCCTCGACGATCGTGTGGGCGAACACCATCGGCGTGGTGCTCGTGGCGCTGTCGGTCGGCTACTGGATCGGAGGCCGCATCGCCGACCGCCGCCCGCACATGCACAGCCTCTGCCTGCTCTCGCTGGTCGCGGCCCTGCTGCTGGCCGTCGTGCCGTTCGTGGCCGACCCGCTCCTCGACCTCGCCGTTCGCGCGCTCGACTCGATCTCGGCCGGCGCGTTCGTGGGCTCGCTGTTCGGGGTGCTGGCGCTGGTGGCCGTGCCCATCCTGCTGCTCGGCGCGGCCACGCCCTGGGCGCTGCGGATCGGCGTGCGCGGGGTGGAGGAGACCGGGCGCGTGGCCGGGCGCCTGTACGCGCTGTCCACCGCGGGGTCGCTGGCCGGAACGCTGATGTCGGCGCTCGTGCTCATCCCGCTGCTCGGCACGCGCCGGACGTTCCTCGCCTTTGCGTTCGTGATCGCGCTGGTGGCCGTGCTCGGCCTGCGTCCGGTCGGCCGCTACGCGCTCGCCCCGCTAGCGATCCTCGCGCTGATGTTCGTCCCCGTCGGAGCCCTGAAGGCCGAGGCCGGAAGCGGCGAGGTGGTCTACGAGGAGGAGACGCCCTCCCAGTACGCCCGGGTCGTCGACCGCCTGGACGGCAGCCGGACGCTCGAGCTGAACGAGGGCCAGGCCCAGCACTCGATCTACAGGCGGGACTCGGTGCTGACCGGCGACGTGTGGGACGGCCACCTGGTCCTGCCCTTCGCCGTGCGCGACGCCGCGCCCGCGCGGGTGGCCATCCTCGGCAACGCCGCCGGCACCACCTCGCGCGCGTACGAGCGCTTCTTCCCGCAGACCGCGATCGACGGCGTGGAGATCGACCCGAAGCTCTCGGAGATCGGCCGGCGCCTGTTCGACATGACCAATCCCCGGCTCTCGCTCCACCACGAGGACGCCCGGCCGTTCCTGCGCCAGACCGACGCCCGCTACGACGTGATCTCCGTGGACGCGTACCGCCAGCCCTACATCCCGTTCTACCTGACCACGAGCGAGTTCTTCGAGACCGCGCGGCGGAAGCTCGCGCCGGGCGGGGTGGTGATCGTCAACGCCGGCCATCC
>JACCZP010000351.1 GCA_013695885.1 Thermoleophilaceae bacterium
GGACCCTCACCTGTCCGCCGAACATGTAGTGGATCGAGGCCGCGCAGTTGATGATCTGGTCCATCGCGAGCAGCGCGAAGTTGATCGTCATGATCTCGACGATCGGGCGCAGCCCGGCCATCGCCGCGCCCACGCCGGCGCCGACGATCGTGTTCTCGGAGATCGGCGTGTCGCGCACGCGCTTCTCGCCGTAGTCGTCGAGCAGCCCCTCGGTGACCTTGAAGGCCCCGTTGAAGACCCCGATGTCCTCGCCCATGATGAAGACGCGGTCGTCCGCGTCCATCTCCTCGCGGAGGGCCTGGTTCAGCGCCTCGCGGTAGCGCATGGTCGCCATCAGTCTCCGCCGCCCTCTTCGTCGCGCTCCTCCGCCGAGGGCTCGGCCTCACCATCGGCGGTGTCCTCCGAGGCCTCGTCGCGGTCCGAGGCGCCGCCACCCGAGTGGCGCTTGCGCCGGGCCTCGGCGTCGCCCTCGCGAGCGTAGGCGGCACCGGCCTCGGCCAGGCCGTAGGGGTCCGGGTTTGAACCCTTCTCGTGCTCGCCCCGGTGGAGCTGCGGGGAGCGCTCATCCACCACGAGCCAGCCCTTGACCTGGTCGCCGAACACGTAGAGGTCGTCGTAGAGGCTGTCGAGCTCGGGGAAGGGGCTGTTGTCGGCGAAGTCGACGGCTGCGTCGATGGTCTCCATCGCCTGCGAGTCGAGCTTCTCGGCGTCGTCATCGGAGACCACACCCTCGTCCATCAGTCGCTGCTTGAACGTCTCGACCGGGTCGCTGCCCCTCCACTGCTCGACCTCCTCCTTCGAGCGGTACTCCTCGGGGTCGGCCATGGAGTGGCCACGGAAGCGGTAGGTGATGGCCTCGACGAGCTGGGGCTCGCGGTCCTCGCGCGCCTTGCGCAGTGCTTCGGTCACCTTGGCGTTCACGTCGAGCACGTCCATACCGTCGCAGCGCGTGCCAGATATCCCGAAGCCCTCGCCTCGCTTCGAGAGGTCGGTGACCGCCGAGTGGCGCTCGAGCTTGGTGCCCATGCCGAACTGGTTGTTGATCACGAGGAAGACCACGGGAAGGCTCCACAGGGCGGTGAGGTTCATGGTCTCGCCGAAGGTGCCCTGGTTGATCGCCCCGTCGCCGAACATGGAGATCACCGCGTCGTCGGTCTCCGCGTAGTCGGCGGCCAGGCCGAGGCCGGCGGAGAGGGGGAGGCTGCCGCCGACGATCCCGTACCCGCCCATGAACCGCCGGCCGCAGTCGAAGAGGTGCATGGAGCCGCCGCGCCCGCCCGAGCACCCGTCGACGCGGCCGAACAGCTCTGCCATGACCACCTTCGGCTCGGTGCCGCGCGTGAGCGCCTGGCCGTGCTCGCGGTAGGTGGAGATCAGGTAGTCGGAGTCGCGCATCGCGCGCACCGCCCCGACGATCGTGGCCTCCTCGCCGATGGCCAGGTGGAGGAACCCACCGAGCTTGGCCTTCGCGTACATCTCCCCGGCCCGCTCCTCGAAGCGGCGGATGAGCAGCATCGAGGAGAGGAAGTTGCGGCAGGTCTCCTCGTCCGGCAGGTCGTGCCGGGGCGAGTCGTCGTCGCCCGACGCCTCGGCCTCCCTCTCCTCGGTGGCCATCGGGGTTGAACCTACCGCATTCTCACCGTGGTCAGGAGCAACGCGGCGCGTGCGTAAGGAGAGAGCCAGGGCGAGCGCGGCGACCGCCACGACGGCGACGCGGGCGAGGATGAGAGGGCGTCGGCGCCGGAGCACCGGTCAAGCCTGTCGAGGAGGCCGGACGACGCCTCGACGGCCCGGTGCTCGAGCTACCTCTCGAGCCGCCGCTCCGGACGGCCGGCGATTGCCAGGTCCTCGTCAAGGAGTGCAATCTGAGCCCCCATGACGGGCTCAACTGACACCTCGTCTGGCACTCAAGCCGACGCCGGCAAGCCGCTGAGCAGGGCAGCCGCACGCTCGACCGCGTCGGCGCCCTCGAGGATCTCCGTCCCGGCTCGCACCGCGGGCAGCGATCGCACGCCGGCCGCGGCCGCCTGCACGCATGCGGCCTCGAGTCGCTCCCTCACCGACCGGGTGTCGATCCCCTTCAACACCGCCCGCGGATGTAGCTCGCAAGCGGCTGCGGCGATGACCACGTTGTCCGGATCGCCGAGGTCCCGTCCGGCCGCGAACGCCTGGCGGAAGGCGGCAAGGGAGAAGGCCACCGCGCGGCCCGACGCCTGGGCGAAGATCGCCGCGCGCATGGCGAGGGCCGTGTCGGCGGGGAAGGGCTCGGGCCAGCGCACCGGCAAGAGCCCTCGCTCGGCCGCCACGTGCTCCACGGCCGCGCGTCGCTCGGAGGCGCCGACCTCCTCGCTCCTCCCCGTGCTCGCCCCGACCTCGGCAGCGCCGAGCACTGTCGGAAGGTGCACCGGCTGCCAAACCGGCACCTGCGGCAGCTCCGCGTTGATCCGCTCGGCGGCGAGCCAGCACTCGGGGGACGCGAGGTCGTAGTAGAAGACCGGCCGCTCCGGGAGGGAGGGACCCTGCGCCGGCCTCACCGCCGCAGCGCCGCCGCGAGCGATCCCGCCAGTGCCGCCTCGACCACCAGGAACGCCCCCGTCGGCCACGGCCGCAGCTCGCCCTCCGCCAGGGCGCCGGCCAGTCGGCCGGCGGCCATCCCCGCGCTCGCCGCGGCCAGTGCGCCCACCACGCCGATGCCCGCGTAGGCCGCTGCCGGCGCGGCGACGAGCGGATCGACCACCCGGCCTACCCGTGTATCAGCCAGCCGTCGGCGGCGCGCGCGGCTTCGAGCACGGCCTCTGAGAAGGCGGGATGCGGATGCACGGTGCGGGCCACCTCTGCGTAGCCACCCTCGAGCTCGTGGGCCATGACCAGCTCCTCGATCAGGTTGGCCGCCTCGACGCCGACGATGTGGGCGCCGAGCATCTCGCCGTACTTCTTGTCGCCCACGATCTTGATCATCCCGCCGCGCTCTCCGTAGACCGTGGGGGCGCCCACCGCGCCCATCGGCACCTTGCCCACCACCACGTCGTAGCCGGCGTCGCGGGCCTGCTTCTCGGTCATCCCGAAGCTTGCCACCTGCGGGTGGCAGAAGGTGACGGCGGGGATGGAGGCGCGGTCGAGCGGGCGGACCTCCATCCCGGCGGCGTCCTCCACCGCCAGCACACCCTCCTCCGAGGCCTTGTGGGCGAGGGCCGGCCCGCGCACCAGGTCGCCGATGGCGTAGACGCCGTCCGCGCTCGTGTGCAGATGGTCGTCCACCGCGATCAGCCCGCTGTCGTCCAGCTCGACGCCCGCCTGGCCGAGGCCGAGGCCGTCGACGTCGGGACTGCGGCCGGCCGCGATGCAGAGGTAGTCGAACTCGTGCTCCTCGCCGCCGTAGGAGAGCTTCACCGAGCTCTCACCCGCCTCGGCCGACTCCACGTTGGCCTCGGTGACGATCTGGACGTTCTGCTTGGCGATCTCCTTGGCCGCCGCCTTGGCGATCTCCTCGTCCTCGATGGGGAGGATCTGCGGCAGAGCCTCGAGCATCACGACGTTCGTGCCCAGACGACCGAAGGCGGACGCCACCTCGGTGCCCGAGGCGCCGGCGCCGATAACGGCGAGGGACTCGGGCAGCTCGTCGAGCGCCCAGGTGGCCTCGGTGCCCATGACCCTCCCGCCGAAGGACAGGCCGAGGATGGGCTTCGCCGCCGAGCCCGTGGCCAGCACCACCGTGGTCGCTTCGATCTCCGTGCCGTCGAACTCGCCTCCGATGAGCACGTTGCCGTCGTCGTTCACCGCACCCTGGCCCTCGATGACGTCGACCTTGTTCTTCTCCAGCAGCATGCCGACGCCGTCGGTCAGCGTCTTGACCACCCGGTCGCGGTGCTTGGTGACCCCCCCGAAGTCCACCGATACGCCGTCCACCTGGATCCCGAAGCGCCCGGCGCCCGACACAGTGGAGTAGACGTCGGCGGCGCGCAGCACGCTCTTGGCCGGGATACAGGCGTAGTTCAGGCAGCGCCCGCCCATGCGGTCGCGCTCCACCACGGCGGTCTTCATCCCGAGCTGCGCGGCACGGATGGCAGCCACGTAGCCGCCCGGCCCCGAGCCGATCACGACGCAGTCGTAGGAGTCGTTCGAGGCCACGAGCG
>JACCZP010000373.1 GCA_013695885.1 Thermoleophilaceae bacterium
CGACCTCCACTTCTTCCTGAAGCGCGCGCGCACCGACGCCGCGCTGTTCGGCTCGCCTCGCGCGCACCGCGACCGGGTGGCGGGTCTGGCCGGGCTCTCGCAGCCGGCGATCGCGACCGCGTAGGGAAGGACGACCGGCCCGAACAACCGCCGCGTCGGCGCCCCGGTGGGTAGTGGCGTCGGGGCAGTCCGGACCGGCGCCCGGTCGCCGAACCTGACCGGCGCCTCGGGGTCGGCATGCAAAACGTCGACCACCTTGTTCGATCGGGGGAGTGGGCTACATCCTGCATCGCTGACGACGCGTAACGCGCCCCACGTCGATCGCGTTCGGGCGCGGGCCACATCGTGCACAGCCGACGAAGCGAAACGGGCACCGCGCGGCTCAGAACCCGCGTGGGCGACGTTATGCACGGCCGGCGGGCGCCGCTCTCGGTCGAGCCGGGCCGCTCGCCGGGCGGTCAGGCGCCCGCGACCACGAAGATCCGGGGCAGTGTCGCTGGACGCTCGCGCAGCGCCCTACCCAAGAGCCTCGCGATCTCCGGATGCTCGATGGCGTCAAGACAGCGCTCGAGCCGATCCCCGGACCACCGTCCGGACACGAGGACGCCGGCCGCGTAGTGGCGTCCATCGGTCACGTAGGCGCCGCCCTCCGACGCTCGCGGGTAGAGCCCGACGTCGTGCAGGAGCGACGCGCACAGCAGGACCTCACGGTCGACCGTGGCGCCCTCCTTGCTTGCCAGGCGCTCGACGATGAGGAAGACCCGGATTCCGTGGCGCTCCATCGGCCCGCCGCGCTCGCCGGCGGCCTCGCGGAGCGCGTCGAGGCTCGCCCGCTCGGCCGAAGTGGACACGAGGTCCTCGGCGCTCGGTCCCCAGGCGGCAGCCCTCAAGCCCGGCCGCGGATGCGCTCGCTCGGCAGGCCGCGAAGGTCGTCGGGCGCCGCGCCGCGCTGCTCCGCGCCGAACGCGACATCGTCGAGCCGCCGCATCTCCCGCTCGCCCTCGCGACGTGCGGGATGGCCCTCCGGCAGCCGCTCGATCAGGGCCCGGATGCGGTTGCGCAGGTGAAGCGCGAAGTGCGGGGTCGAAGCGCCCATGAGCTGGCGGACGTCCTCGACGGTGGGCTCGCGGTGGCTGCGGTCGACGCGCTCGTACTCGCTCACGGGGGCAACGCTAGCGGTCGGCCTGGCCGCCAGCTCCGCCCGGACCCGCGCCGCCGCCGGTCCCGCCACCACCGCCATCCGCGCCGCCGCCCTGGCCTTTGCCCTGGGGGCCCCCGCCCTGGCCTCCGCGCTGGCCGCCACCACCCTGGCCACGACCATCCGGGCCACCACCACCCTGGCCACGACGACCCCCGCGGTCACGGTCCCCGCCGCGGTCGTCACCGTCGGGCTTGCCCTTCTCGGGCTCGGCCTCGACCGGGATCAGCTCGGTGAGCTCGTCGAGGCGCCCCTGGACGTCGGTCGAGATCGTCTCGGCGTCGCCGAGGACCCAGATGCGGTTGTAGACGCCCTGCCGGGGATCGCTCTCGTAGCCCGGCTGGATGTCCAGCAGGTACGACTCGAGCGCGTCGGGCAGCGCGTCCGCCTCGTCGGTCAGGAGAAGCGGGGCGAAGACCCCGTTGGTGGCCAGCGCCGCGGCCGGAGCCGCGTCCATCGGCCGCGCGGTGCTGGCGAGGGTGAAGTTGTAGCCGGGGACCTTGATGCCCCAGCCGAAGCCCCCCTGCTCGAATCGCGCGAACTCGACCGCGTTCTGCACGGGGTTCGGCGCGCCCACCCGGCGAACGGGCCCGATCTTCGCCAGCTCCCTCTCCGCGCCCGGGCTGATCACCGACTGCGGCCCCAGCAGGTAGATGTTCGGCCGCTGGTGCGCCGCCAGGGCCTTCTTCGTGGCCTCGGGCACGCGGTCCTTGGCCGTGAACAGCACGGAGTCGCCGGAGTAGGCCGCCCAGGCGGCCGCGGGCATGGCGAACTCCGGTCGCTCCCCCGAGGCAACGACCACGTCATCGGAGGGCTCGCCGCGGGCGGAGGTGGCGAAGCGGTCGACGGCCGCCGCGGTCTCGTAGGGGTCCTTCCCCTGTAGGCGGCCGGTGCGGAGCTCGGGGGCGGGGGCCGGGACGTCGCCGACACGGATGACCTGAGCCCCGCGGGCGAGCTCGGCGCCCTTGGGGTCCAGGCGGTCCATCGCCTGGGCGCTGACCGGCGGAAGCTCTTCGGACCCGGACAGCAGCATCGGCGCGCGGATCGGGGCCGACGCGAGCGCCGCCGCGGCCACGGCGCCCTGCCAGTCCTCCTCGCCGACGATCACCACCGCGCTCGGGCGCGTCCGGTCGCTCGTGCTGGGGAAAACCGCCGTGGCCGCGCCGGCGGCGTCGGCCGCCGCGTCGCCGCCACCGATCCGCGTCGTGTTGCGGGATGCGGCGACGGGGAACCCGAGCTTCTCGAGCGCCTGCTCGTCGTCGGCGTTCACCTGGAGCTGCGGAGGATCGCTTCCCCCG
>JACCZP010000392.1 GCA_013695885.1 Thermoleophilaceae bacterium
CGCCGGCAGCGCTCGATCTCCCGGTCGGCCGCCTCGTGGAACTCCCGATGGTTGAACAGGCCGGTGAGCGAGTCCTCCCTCGCCCTGGACTCGAGCGTCTCGAAGGTCTCCATCTGGCTGAGCGCCACCGCCGCCTGGGCCGCGTAGGACTCGAGCAGCGCCGGGTCGCGCGCGAGAAAGCCGTCGTGCGTCGGCGCCAGGGCGATGAGCACGCCGAGGTGGCGGTCCCTGAACACGAGGGGAGCGGCGCACAGAGAGCCGAGCGGCACGGGCCGGCGCGCCGCCAGCGGCGCGAGCTCGTGGACCGTCGCGAGGTCGACCACCGCCACCGGCGACTCCAGGCGCTTCGGGGAGCTCGCGACCCAAAGCTCGAGGGCCTCGAGCGCGTCGGGGGAGACTCCGGCGCTGGTCTTGGACGGCCCGTCGGAGAGGACGAGCGCGAACTCGCTGCCCCCCACCGCCCCGCGCGCGTTGTTCACCACCTTGTCGAGGACCTCCTCCTCGTGCAGGTCCGAGACCAGGTCGTGCAGCGAGGAGGCGAGGCGGTCGGTGGCCTCCTCGTGCTCACGCACCGACGCCTCCAGGCTGAGCCAGCCGCGACGGCTCATGAGCGTGCTGCGCCAGGCGACCATCCCGGCCCCGACCACCGGGACCACGCTCGCCAACGCGAGCCGGTGCGGCGCCACACGCTTCGTCAGGCCGGCGGCGGCGATGCTCGCGCCCGCCCACCCCACGGCGGTGCGCCGGGTCGTCGAGCGGGGCAGCCAGCGGACGTCGAAGACGCAGTGGTCGGCGCCTCGTAGTGCACAGAGCGAGTGCCGCACACGCGCCGGCGGCATGCCGAAGAGCTCCGGCACGCACGAGAGCAGGCCGACGTTGTACTCGCAGGTGGCCGGGTGGGAGCCGACCCCGCTCACGTCCCTCGCCCGCAGGCGGGCGTGCGTGCGGCCGAGCTCGACGATCTCCCAGCGGTGCGAGCGGGTCAGCTTGGCCGCCACCGCCACCACACCCGCGTAGATCAGTCGCGTGCTGCCGCCGGCTCGAAGCGCGAGCTTGATGCCCGAGCCGACGTTCAGCGCGAGCGCCGACGCGCCGATCCGACGGGCCGCGAGAGGGTCGTCGAGCACGTGGGCGGCGGACTCGAACAGGCGGTTCTTGGTGTCGAAGTGAAACCAGGAGTACTCGTCCCTCAGCCGGTCCTCCGCTTCGGCCAGCCCGGCGTGCTCGAGCAGCGCGTCGACGCCCCCGCGTCCCCGCTCGCGCTCCACGTACTGGAGGATCAGCCGCGTGGTAAGCCCGCTCGAGTGCTGGGGCACCGTGGCGCCGTCGAGGTCCAAGGGAGTCAAGCCGGGAGCAGGATACGGGACCCCCAGCCCGCCGGGCGCCGCCAAGGGGCGGCCCTGCCACTCCCGCAAAGAGCGGCAAACTTCGCCTCTACGGCTTGAATTCGGGGCCCGCGGCTCGCCTATCCTCGGCGGGCCGTGGCCAAGGACACCGAGAAGCTGATCCGTCAGCTCTCCCTGATCTCCTACCTCATGGCCGAGCGCCGGCCGGTCACCGCGCTCGACATCAAGCAGGAGGTGGAGGGCTACTCGGGCATGAACGACGACGCCTTCGCGCGGCGCTTCTACGCCGACCGGGCGGAGCTCGAGGCCCTCGGCATCGAGCTGAACGTCGAGAAGCCGGCCGAGGGCTACTGGGAGGCCGAGAGCTACACGCTCCCCCCCGAGAACTTCTACCTGCCGGCCATCGGCTTCACGGACTCGGAGCTCAGCGCGCTGCGCACCGCGCTGACCCTGCTCGACGGCGAGTTCGCCTACGCCGAGCCCCTGCGCCTGGCCCTCCAGCAGCTCTCGTGGGGCAGGCCCTCGCCCCTGTCGGCGCCCGAGGAGCGCTCGGTGGCCCTCGGCGTGACCGCGTCGGCCGGCGGCCGCGAGGTCTCCCAGCGTCTGGCCAAGATCGAGACGGCGATCTTCCGGCACAAGACGATCGTCTTCGACTACTACACGATGGGTCGCGACGTCGAGGAGACGCGCCGGGTGGACCCCTACCACCTGCTCTTCCGCGGTGGGCAGTTCTACCTCGTCGGCCTCTCCCACGAGCGGGCGGCGGTGCGCGTGTTCCGCCTGTCGCGGATGCGCGGGAAGGTGGCCTATGCCACCAAGTCCGACCACGACTTCGCCAGTCCGAGCGACTTCGACCCGCGCCTGTACGCCACCCGCACCGACTGGCAGCTCGGGGAGCCCGAGGGCACCGCCCGGGTGTGGCTGTCCGAGCGCATCGACTGGCTCGTGGAGCGCCACTTCGGGCACGCCGGGGAGGTGCGCCCGGCGGCCGACGATCCGGCCGCCCCGGGCGACGGCGTGATCTTCGAGACGCAGTACGCGAACCCCCGCCAGCTCGTCTCCTGGGTGCTCGGCCTCGGGTCGCGAGCGCGCATCCTCGATCCACCCGAGCTCGTGGAGGAGGCCGACCGCCGCGCGCTGCTCGTGGCCGAGCGCCACGCCACGCTGCCCGATCTCGCCCCGGCCACCGCCGGACGCCCGGAGCCGGCGCGCCCCGAGCGCGTGCGTGGCGATGCGGGCCGGCGGGACTCGCCGATCCGGCCCGAGCGCTTCGCCCGCCTCGTGACCCTTGCGGGCATCCTCCTCGACGCCGCCCGCCGCGGCGACCGCCTCGACGTCTCGGAGCTGACCGCCTCGCTCAAGGTCTCCGAGGCCGAGCTGCGCGAGGACATCGACGTCCTGAACGTCGTGAACTTCGGAGGCGGCGCCTACGTGCTCTACGCCGAGGTCGAGGACGGCCACGTCGAGGTCGACCCCGAGGCCTACGGGGACAACTTCGCGAAGCCCGCGCGGCTGCTCCCGCTCGAGGCCAAGGCGCTGGTGGCCGCCATCGACCTGATCGGTGACCACCTACCCGAGGGCTCGCTCTCCTCGGCCCGTCAGCGCTTCGTCGACGCCCTGGGCCAGGACCCCGCGGGCGAGGGCCTCCAGATCACGACCGCGCGCGGGGACGACTCCGAGATCGCCCGTGTGGTCAGTGGCGCGATCGTCGAGCGTCGCCTGCTGGACATCGAGTACTACAAGGAGAACGAGGACGCATTCGCCGATCGGCGGATCGAGCCCTACCTGCTCCTGAACGGCCAGGAGGGGTGGTACGTGCACTCCTACGACACCGCCCGCGAAGCCCCGCGCTCCTTCCGGCTCGACCGCATCCGGTCGGCCACCGTGAGCGAGCAGGGGTTCGAGCCACGACCGGGCGTCGAGCCCGACCTCGAAGGCTGGCCCCGCACCGGCGAGGTCGCCGCCTCGCGAGTCGCGCGGGTGTGGATCTCCCCGGAGCGGGCGCGGTGGGCTCGCGAGGACCGCCGCGTGGTCGAGGAGCTGGCCGACGGCGCGGTGGTGGTCGAGCTCTCCTACGCCGGCGAGCACTGGCTCGCGCGGGAGATCCTCAAGGAGGCCGGCGACGCGGTCGCGCTCGCGCCCGAGGAGGCACGCCGTGCGGTGCTCGAGGCCGCCGAGGAGCTCCTCCCCGCCGGGCGCAGCGGGGCGGTCGCGTAGAGCCCGCCGCGGGGAGGTGGCGCGCCCACCCCGGCCGCTGTGCTGCAATGACGACCGCCATCCGCTTCCGTCCATTCGAACGTCCGGCCCGGGAAGGGACCACTCCATGCAACTACGCCTCATCCTCGTCCTCGGCCTGATCGCCGCGGCCACCGCCCTGCTCGTCCCCGTCGCGCTCGCCCAGCGACCGGCGCCGCGCGGCACGGAGGCCATCCTCATCGGCGCCGACGGGCGGACCCTCGGCCGCGTGACGATGGAGCGCCGCGCGAGCGGCGGGGTCGAGGTGCGCTACCGCGTGCGCGGCCTTCCGCCGGGCGACTACAAGGCGACCCACGTCCACGAGGTGGGCACCTGCGATCGCGCGTTCCGCACGGCGGACGGGACGCCCGCCCCGTTCACGAGCGCAGGCGGGCACTGGAACCCAACGGGTGATTCGCACTCCTCGCACCTGGGCGACTTCCCGCCGCTCCAGGTTTCCCTAGGGGGAACCGCCGAGACGACGTTCGTCACCGATCGGTTCCAGCCGAGCCAGCTCCTCGACGCGAACGGCAGCGCGGTGGTCATCCACGCCAACCGGGACAACCAGGGCAACGTGCCCGGGCGCTACCGCTCCGAGCCGGCCGACCAGAACGGGCCCGACGCCGCGACGCTCGCCACCGGGGACGCGGGCGGGCGACTGGCGTGCGGGGTGGTCCGCCCGATCCGGCGCTGATCGTCTCCGGGGCCGGGGCTCCGGCATCGCGGCGGTGGCCCGCTGAGCCCCCGCCGCGGGCGCGCGGGGATGTCTCCGCACCGCCCGGCCATACTCCCCGCGCGATGAAGCCGCTCAAGGGCCTGATCCTCTCCGGCGGCCGCGGCACGCGCCTGCGGCCGCTCACGCACACGAGCGCCAAGCAGCTCGTGCCGGTGGCCAACAAGCCCGTGCTCTTCTACGGGCTCGAGGCGCTCGCCGCCGCGGGCATCGAAGAGGTCGGGATCATCGTCGCCCCCGAGACCGCCGCCGAGATTCGCGAGGTGGCCGGCGACGGCTCGGCGCAGGGCGTCTCCATCACCTACATCGAGCAGGACGCCCCGCTCGGCCTCGCCCACGCCGTGCTCACCGCCGAGCCCTATCTCGGCGACTCCCCGTTCGTCATGTACCTCGGGGACAACCTGCTGCGCGAGGGCATCACCGAGCTGGTCGAGGCCTTCCGGGCCGAGGCGCCCGACGCGCTGATCCTGCTGACCAAGGTTCCCGACCCCGAGAACTACGGGGTGGCCGAGCTAGAGGACGGGCGGGTGGCTCGCCTGGTCGAGAAGCCGCCCGAGCCGCGCACCGACCTCGCCCTGGTCGGGGTCTACATGTTCACTCAGAGCGTCTTCGACGCCGCGCGGGCCATCCGCCCCTCCCCGCGCGGGGAGCTCGAGATCACCGACGCCATCCAGCACCTGGTGGACACCGGCGCGCGCGTCGATCCCCACCTCGTCTCCGGCTGGTGGAAGGACACCGGCCAGGTCCAGGACATGCTCGACGCCAACGCGCTGATCCTCGATGACCTCCACACGCGCGTGGACGGCGAGCTCGTCGAGTCCCGCGTCGAGGGACGGGTGGTGATCGAGCGGGGCGCCCGCGTCGAGCGCTCCTACGTGCGCGGTCCGGCGGTGATCGGCGCGGGGTCGACGATCGAGGACGCCTACGTGGGCCCGTTCACCGCGATCGGGGAGGACGTGGTCATCGCCCGCGCGGAGATCGAGAACTCGATCGTGCTCCCGGGTTCCTCGATCGCCGACCTCGAGGGCCGGATCGAGGCCAGCCTGATCGGCCGGGGCGTGCGGGTGGGGCGGGCGACGGGACCACCGCGTGCCTACCGCTTCGTGATGGGGGACTCCTCGGAGGTGACGATCCTGTGATCGGCTCCACCCCCGCGGCGGTGCTCCCCTGCTAAGGCTTCCGCGGTGAGGATCCTCGTCACCGGAGCGCGCGGGATGTTGGGACAGGCCGTGGTGCGCACCGCCGGGGTAGGGCACGAGGTGGTGGCTCTCGGCCGCGACGAGCTAGACGTCTCCGACGTGGATGCCGTCCGGCGCCGGCTCGAGGACGAGCGCCCCGACGCGGTGGTCCACTGCGCCGCCTACACCGACGTAGACGGCGCCGAGGGCGACCTACGCGCGGCCATGGCCGGCAACGCCGAGCATCCCCGCACCGTGGCCGACGCCGCCGAGGCGGTCGGGGCCACGATGGTCTACCCGTCCTCGGACTACGTCTTCGACGGCCACAAGGGGGGGCCCTACGTGGAGTCCGACACCGCGCGGCCACAGTCGGTCTACGGCCAGTCGAAGCTGGCCGGGGAGCACGAGGTGGCGGGCGCGAGCCCACGGCATCTGGTGGTCCGCTCCTCGTGGCTGTTCGGAGCCGGCGGGCGAAACTTCGTCGACACCATGCTCGGGCTGGCCACCGAGCACGGCGAGGTGGCGGTGGTCAGCGATCAGGTGGGGTGCCCGACCTACACAGGACACCTCGCCGAAGGAATCGTGGCGCTGCTCGAGGGCGGCTCATCGGGACTCCACCACCTCGCCGCCGCCGGTCGGTGCTCGTGGCACGAGCTGGCCGTCGAGGCGTTTCGCCGGTGCGACGTGCACTGCGTGGTCCGCGAGGCCACCACCGCCGAGCTCGGACGCCCTGCTCCGCGCCCACCGCTGTCGGTCCTGGTCTCGGAGCGCTCCGACGCCGTGGTCCTCCCGTCCTGGG
>JACCZP010000012.1 GCA_013695885.1 Thermoleophilaceae bacterium
GCCGGACGCGCGGGCGGCGGCCTAGGGCCGCGGCTCAGCTCTCGGCCTTCGCTCGCCGGGCCCGCAGCTCCTCGAGCCTGCGCCCGAGCCGGGCCTCCTCACCACGGTCGCTGAGCGCGAGGAAGCTCTTGCCTGCCGCGGCCTCCGGCATGAGCTGCTGGCCGGACACGGCGTCGGGGAGATCGTGCGGATACTCGTAGCCCTGGCCCCGGCCGAGGGCGGCCGCGCCCGCGTATGCGGCGCTGCGCATGGGGGCGGGGGGCTCGGGCGCGCCGTTCTCCCGCACCCATGCCCGGGCGGCGCCGAGCGCGGCGTAGGAGGCGTTGGACTTGGGCGCGAGCGAGAGGTAGACGGTGGCCTGCGCGAGGTTGTGGGCGCACTCGGGAAGCCCGACGTGCTCGACGGCGTGGGCGGCGGCCACCGCCACCGAGAGGGCGCGAGGATCAGCGTTGCCCACGTCCTCGCTGGCGAGGATGACCATACGGCGGGCGATGAAGCGAGGATCCTCCCCACCCTCGAGCATCACGGCAAGGTAGAGCAGGGAGGCGTCGGGGTCGGAGCCACGAGTGGCCTTGATCCAGGCGGAGATCGTGTCGTAGTGGTGATCGCCGGCGCGGTCGTAGAGGATGGCCCGCCGTTGCATGGCGTCCTCGGCGACGCCCAGGGTCACGCGGCCCTCGTCCGGTGACTCGCAGGCAAGCTCGAGGCCGGCGAGCGCGGAGCGCGCGTCCCCGCCGGCGCGGGCGGCCAGGAAGTCGAGCGCCTCCTCGTCCACCGCGGGCGGATCGGCGATGCCCCGCGGATCCTCGAGCGCCCGCCGCAGCAGGGTGAGCACGTCGGCGTCCTCGAGGGCGTGCAGCTCGTAGACCCGGCACCGCGAGAGCAGCGCCGAGTTCACCTCGAAATAGGGGTTCTCGGTCGTGGCGCCCACGAGCCTCACGAGACCCTCCTCGACGGCCGGAAGAAGCGCGTCCTGCTGGGCCTTGTTGAAGCGGTGGATCTCGTCGAGGAAGAACACCGTGGGCTCCTGGCTCGTGCGCCGCCGGTGGTCTGCTCTCTCGAGCACGCCTCGCACTTCGGCGCGACCCGCCTGCACGGCGGACAGCTCCTCGAAGGCGGCGTGGGCCGTGCGCGCGATCAGCCGCGCGAGGGACGTCTTGCCCGTACCCGGGGGCCCGTAGAGCACGAGCGAGTGCGGCCGGCCCTCCTCGATGGACGAACGCAGAGCCGAGCCCGGAGCCAGGAGATGCCCCTGACCCACCACCTCGTCGAGCGACGTGGGGCGAAGGCGCACCGCGAGCGGCTGCTCGCTTGGGGGCACCGGCGTGCGGGTGCCCGTGCCCCCGCCGCCCTCGGGCGTGTGCCCGGTGTCGAAGAGCTGCTCCACGGCGAGGATTCTCGCATCGGCGAGCGCGGGCGTAGGATGGGTCTCCCGTGCCCGACTCCGAGGCCCTCGAGCGTCGCACCACCGAGCTGCTCGGCGCGCTCATCCGCTTCAACACGGTCAACCCGCCGGGCAACGAGCAGGCCGCGCAGGAGCACCTCAAGGGACTCCTCGAGCAGGCCGGCTTCTCGTGCGAGCTCCTCGCCTCCGTCGACGGCCGGCCCAATCTCGTGGCCCGCCTGGCCGGCCGCTCCGACGGTCCGCGCCTGTGCTTTCTCTCGCACGTGGACACGGTGCTGGCCGACGCCGAGGCGTGGAGCATCGATCCCTGGTCGGGAGAGGAGAAGGGCGGCGAGGTGTGGGGCCGCGGTGCGCTCGACATGAAGAGCCAGGTGGCCGCCGAGGTGGCCGCCGCCTGCGCCCTCGCCGAGGAGGGCTGGCGGCCGGAGTCGGGCGAGCTGCTGGTGGTGGTTACCGCAGACGAGGAGGCGGGCGCCACGCACGGCGCGAAGTGGCTCTGCGAGGAGCACCCCGAGAAGGTCCGGTGCGACCTCGTGGTCAACGAGGGCGGGGGGATGGCCTTCGACTTCGACGGGCGTCGCCTCTACACGGTGTGCGTGGCCGAGAAGGGCGTGTTTCGCTTCGACCTGACCACCGACGGAGTGGCCGGTCACGCCTCCATGCCCCGCATCGGGGACAACGCACTGTTCAAGCTCGGCCCGCTGCTCGAGGCCATGAGCCAGCGCCAGCCCGCGCTCGAGCTCACACCCGAGGCCGAGGCCTTCGTCGGCGCGCTCGGCGTCTCCCAGGACGGCGACGACCTCGAGGCGGCCATGCGGGCCGCGGAGGCCAAGGACCCACGGGTGGCCGTGCTCCTGTCGGCCGTGCTCGGCGTGACCCTGTCTCCGACGATGGTGCACGCATCCGAGAAGATCAACGTGATCCCCTCCCACGCCGAGCTGAAGGTGGACTGCCGCGTCCCCCCGGGGCTCGGAGAGGAGCACGCCCGCCGGCGCATCGAAGAGGTGATCGGCACCGACGGCTACCGACTGAGCTTCGGGGAGACCGTGATCGGGAACCGCTCCGCGATCGAGACGCCCCTGATGGAGCACATCCGGGCGTTCGTCGAGCAGGAGGACCCCGGGGCACGCGTGGCCCCCATGGTTCTGCCCGGCTTCACGGACTCGCGCTGGTTCCGCGAGGCCTTCCCTCAATGCGTGGCGTATGGGTTCTTCCCGCAGCGTCAGATGGACATGTTCGAGGCCATGCCGCTGATCCACGGGGCCGACGAGCGGATACCGATCGGGGACCTCGGCTTCTCGGCCAGCTTCTTCGCGGACCTGGCGCCGCGGGTGCTGGGTTAGCGGCTAGGCCGCGCCGGCGATTCCCGCTGCCAGAAACCTCTCAGCCTCGCCCGCACGCGTCTCGACCACCGCTCGGGCGGCGCGTGCCCAAACCACCCGGCGCGGCGGCAGATACGGCTCGACGCGCACGACGCGCCGATCGCCGTCGAGGAAGATCACGTCTATCACGAAGCGCATGCCGAACGTGTGCACCGACCGGCACCGCGGGATGAGAAGGGCGGCGCGATCGGGAAGGTCGTCGAGGCCGGCCAGCCCCCGCGTGCGGGACAGGAGCGAGCGGGCCTCATGGAGCAGCAGCCCTCCAGGGAGGGAGCAGACGGGCAGTCGATCGAGGCGTCCGATCAGGCGGGACATACCCCTTTAAGGAAACCGGCGACGGATCTCGCCCCTTCGCGTCTCCCACCTCGTGTTGCGCAGGGCACGCCGCGTCGGTTCGATGGTCCACCCCCGCGGACCGACCCACCACTACCCCTCCTTGTACCGCTGCCGGCAATCCTCGATGAGCTCGAGGGCCTCGTCGCTCGAGCCCCAGCCGTCGATCTCGACCTCCTCGCCCTCGAGATCGGTGTAGACGGCGAAGAAGTGGGCGATCTCGTCCTTGAGGTCCCCAGGCAGCTCGTCGATCTCGTCGATCTTGTTCCAGGCCGGGTCGCCGGCCGGGACGCCGACCACCTTGTCGTCGCGCCCGTCGTCGGCGCGCATCTTGAGAAGGGCGATGACCTTGACCGGGACGATGCACCCCGGGAACGTGGGCTCGGCAACGCATACGAGGATGTCGAGCGGGTCGCCCTCCTCGGTGCGGGTGTCGCGCACGAAGCCGTAATCTGTGGGGAACGAGACCGCGCCGAACAGACGGCGGTCGAACTCGATCTCCTTGGTCTCCTCATCGAACTCGTACTTGTTGCGCGAGCCCTTGGGGATCTCGACAAGGGCGCGGATCTTCTCGTCGCCGGTCACGGG
>JACCZP010000016.1 GCA_013695885.1 Thermoleophilaceae bacterium
CGCCCGCCGCCAGCGCCGCCGCCCGGGCCGCTCGCAGCGGGTTGCGCCGGTCGAGGCCGGCCACCTCGAGGGTGTGAAGCTCGTAGCCGGCGCGGGGCACGAGCT
Organism: Thermoleophilaceae bacterium; assembly: GCA_013695885.1. Classification (GTDB taxonomy): domain Bacteria; phylum Actinomycetota; class Thermoleophilia; order Solirubrobacterales; family Thermoleophilaceae; genus JACCZP01. The sequence goes on from JACCZP010000016.1 coordinate 106, forward strand.
CCGCCTCGGCGCGCTCGCCGCCGATCCACTCGACGTCTGCGCCCCTAGCTCGCAGCGCGTCGGCCACCGCGAGGGCCGGCACCACGTGGCCGGCGGTCCCGCCCGCCGCGACCATCACGCGGGTCACGGGCCGCCGCACGTCTCGACGCGGTCTGCGCCCGCTTGGCCGAGCCCGCGCCCGCAGGCGCCCGTCTCGGAGCGGTCCGCCCCAGCCGGGCCGGGATCGTGCCTCCGCTGGCAACGTCGAGGAGGATGCCCATGGCGGCCAGGAGCACCACCATGTTCGAGTTCCCGAAGGAGATGAACGGGAGCGGCACGCCGGTGAGTGGCGCGAGGCCCATGACCGCGAACAGGTTGAGCACGGCCTGACAGAGCACGAGTGACGTGATGCCCGCGGCCACGAGCGCCCCGTAGGCGTCGCGCGCTCCTTTCGCGGCCCGCAGGCCCGCGTAGGCCACCAGCGCGTAGAGCGCCACGACCGCGAGGATGCCGAGCGCGCCCATCTCCTCCCCGACGATGGCGAGGATCATGTCGGTGTGGGCCTCGGGCAGGTAGAAGATCTTCTGTACGGACTCGCCGAGGCCGTTGCCCAGCAGCCCTCCGGAGCCGATCGCGATCATCGCCTGCACGGACTGGAAGCCGGAGCCGGCGGCGTCCGCCCACGGGTCGACGAACGCGGTCAGCCGCTCGCGGCGGTAGGGCTCGACCCAGGCGACCACGAACGCGAGCGCCGAGAGGGCGCCCGCGATGGCTCCGAGGTGGCCGATCCGTGCGCCCGCCGCCACCATCAGCGACCCGATCGACAGGCAGACGACGATCGCCGTCCCCATGTCGGGCTGCCCGAGCAGCAGCACGCACGCCGCGCCGACGACGAGCAGCAGGGGCTTGCAGAGGCCCGAGAACGTGCGCAGTCCTCGCGGTCGCGACGCCAGCAGCCGCGCGGCGTAGAGCACGAGGGCGACCTTGAGTATCTCCGAGGGCTGGAAGCGCACCGGCCCGGCTCCGAGCCACCGCGACGCGCCGTTCACCTCCAACCCCACTCCGGGCACGAGCACGAGCGCGGTGAGCGCGAAGCCGACCAGGACGAGCAGGGGCGTGAACCGGAGCGCGACGCGCAGGCCCCCGCGGGAGAGCGCGTGGAGCGCGAGGAGGCCCACCGCCCCGTACAGCGCGTAGCGCTTGAGGAAGTAGGAGGGGTCGCCCGTGCCGGCGAGCAGGGACTCCGCGGAGGAGGCCGAGTAGACCATCACGGCGCCTACGGCCAGCAGGCACAGCGTCGCCGTGTAGAGGATCGAGTACTCGAGCGGCTTGCGGGCCGCGGGAGGGAGCGCTTCTGCGCTCCGCAGCCACGCACGTCGAGGCCGCTCGGAGGGTGTGGCCGCGGCCTGAGCGGTCGACGGAGGCGCCATCGGCTCTCTCTTCGACACGCGGGGCACAGATCATGCCGGCGCGGCGCCTTCGCGATCGCCGGTCGCGAGGCGACGGAAGTGGGCGCCGCGCTCCTCGAAGCTCGCGTACTGGTCGAAGGAGGCACAAGCCGGTGAGAGGAGCACGACCTCGCCGCTGCGCGCCGCGGTGGAGGCCGCGCTCAGCGCCCGCTCGAGGTCGCCGCAGCGCTCGAGCGGCGCGGTGCCGTCCAGGTCCTCGGCGAGGCGCTCGGCGGCCTCGCCGATCAGGTACGCCGCCCGGCAGCGTGAGGCCACCGGCTCACGCAGGGTCTCGAAGCCGCCGCCCTTCAGCGACCCGCCGAGGATGACGTGCACCCCGCCGGGAAAGGCGCCGATGCCCACCCGGGCGGAGTCGGGGTTCGTGGCCTTCGAGTCGTTGACGTAGAGGACGCCGTCGCGGCGGGCCACCTCCTCCAGGCGGTGCGGGACACCCGCGATCGTCGACAGCGCCTCCCGGACGGCCTCGGGGTCGACGCCGCGGGCGAGGGCCGCCGCCGCGGCCGCCATCGCGTTCTCGAGGTTGTGGTCGCCCCGCAGGCGCACCTTCTCGGCGGCCATCAGCGCGGCCCCCTTCCACTCGAGGCGCCCGTCGTGAAGCGTCAGGTCGGCGTCCCGGCCGCCGAAGGTCACGCGCCGGGCCGCGCCGGGGATCTCCAGCGCGCGGGGGGCGACGGCCACGTCGCCGGCCTCCTGGCGCGCGAACACCCGCATCTTCGCCGCGCGATAGGCCTCGAGCGTGCCGTGGCGGTCCAGGTGGTCGGGCGTCACGTTGAGCAGCACGGCGCACTCGGGCGCGAAGCGGTCGGCGTCCTCGAGCTGGAAGGAGGACGCTTCGCAGACCACCACGGCGTCCGGCTCGATCCGCCCGACGAGCGAGGCCAGGGCGGTGCCAACGTTCCCCGCCACCCGTACGCCTACGCCCGCGGTCCGGTGGATGGCTCCCAGCAGCTCGACCGTGGTGGTCTTGCCGTTCGTGCCGGTCACCGCCACGAAGTCGTTGGGGATCAGCCTCCACGCGATCTCGAGCTCGCCGACCACGGGAACCCCGCGCTGCCGGGCGGCGTGCACGACCGGAGCGCTCGACGAGACCCCCGGGCTCTTCACCACCGTCCGCGCCCGGGCGAGGAGCTCGAGGCCGCTGGCGTTCAGCCGCAGGTCCACCCCGTCGAGCTGCTCGGCCCCGGGCGGCGCCCCGGTGTCGGCGCCCAGCACCTCCCCGTGCGGGACCAGCGCGCGGGCGACCGCAGCGCCCGACCGGGCGAGACCCACCACGAGGTAGGGGCCGCCCGGAAGCGGCGGGCGCGCCCGGCTCACTGCGTGGACTGCTGAAACAGCGTGAACCCGATGGCCGCGAAGATGGCGGCGACGATCCAGAAGCGCAGGATGATCTTGGTCTCCGACCACGCCATCAGCTCGAAGTGGTGGTGGACCGGCGCCATGAGGAACACCCGGCGGCGAAAGCGCTGGAAGGAGACCACCTGGATCAGGACCGACAGCGCCTCGATCACGAAGATGCCGCCGATCACGATGAGCAGGAGCTCGGTCTTGGTCATCACGGCCAGCGCCGCGACGGCTCCGCCCAGCCCGAGCGAACCCGTGTCGCCCATGAAGATCGCGGCGGGGAACGAGTTGAACCAGAGGAACCCGACGCAGCCGCCCACGAGGCACGCGGAGATCAGCGGCAGGCCGGTCTCCTCGTAGGAGACGAACGTGATGGCCGTGTAGGTCATCAGCACGATGGCCGCGCAACCGGCGGCCAGCCCGTCGAGGCCGTCGGTGAGATTCACGCCGTTGCTCGCCCCGGCGAGCACGAAGAAGATGAGGATCGGATAGATCCAGGTGGGGATCGTGATCGAGGCGTCGACGATCCACAGGTCGAGCTGGCGGCTGTTCTCCGCGAACTGGGTGGCCGCCACCCACAGGGCGACCGAGATCGCGAGCTGCATGACGATCTTCGCCCGCGCCGAGACCCCCAGGGAGCGCTTCTTCGAGATCTTCGTCCAGTCGTCGACGAAGCCGAGCGCCGCGCTCGCCACGGCCGTGCCGAACACCGCCAGCGACGCGGGATCGCGGTAGTCGGCGAGAATCAGGAACGGGACGGCGACCGCCCCGAAGATCAGCAGCCCGCCCATGGTCGGCGTGCCGGCCTTGACGGCGTGGCCCTCGGGTCCCTCCTCGCGGATCTGCTGACCGAACTGGTTGCGGCGCAGGAAGTCGATGAACCTCGGCCCGAGGAACATGGCGATGAGGAGCGAGGCCATCGCCCCGATGAGGGTCTCCCCGAGCACGAGTCGCTACGACAGGATCCGCTCGAGCCCCGCCGAGCGCGAGCCCTTCACGAGCACCCGGTCGCCCGGCGCGGCCAGCTCCTCCAGCAGCGCGCCGGCCTCCTCCGGATCCTGCACGGAGTGGCGCTCGCCGTGGAATCCCTCCGCGTAGGGGAGCGCCTCCTCCCCCACGGTCACCACCATGTCGATCTCGAGCTCGGCGGCCCGCTCCCCCACCTCCCGGTGGTAGCGCTCGGCGTCAGGGCCGAGCTCGGCCATGACCCCGAGCACCGCTATCCGTCGGCCCGCGGGGGTGGCCGCGAGGTGCTCGAGGGCGGCGCGCATCGACATCGGGTTGGCGTTGTAGCAGTCGTTGATCACCGTGACGCCGCCGGCGAGCTCCACCTCCTGGCCGCGCATGGCCGAGAACTCGACGTCCACGCGGCCCTCCGGGCGCACCTCCAGGGCAAGCGCCGCGGCCACCGCCGCGAGCGTGTTCAACACGTTGTGGGGCTGGGCGTAGGGCAGCTCGAGCTGGATGCGATCTCCGGCGGCCGCGATCTCCGCGCGCCCGTCGCGGTCGAGGCCGAGGAGCTCGACGTCGCCGCCCGGTCCGAAGGAGACGGTCTCGAGGTCGGCGCGCAGGTGCTCGGCCAGCAGGCGCTCTCCGGCCGGGACCACGCACTTCGCGCCCGCGGGCAGGTCGCGGATGAGCTCGGCCTTGGCCGCCGCCACCCGCTCGACGGTGCCGAGCAGCTCGAGGTGCACCGGTCCAACGTTCACTATCACCCCGACCTGCGGCTCGGCGATGCGTGCCAGCTCGGCGATCTGGCCCTCCCCCCGCATGGCCATCTCGAGCACGAGGACCTCGGTCCCACGCTCCGCCTCGAGCAACGACAGCGGCATGCCGACCTCGGTGTTCAGGTTCTCGCGGTTGGCGTGCGTGCGGCGCTGGGGCCGCAAGAGGGCGGTGAGGATGTCCTTGGTCGAGGTCTTCCCGGTGGAGCCGGTCACGCCGACCGCGGGGCAGCCGAGCTCGCGGCGCCAGGCGCGGGCGAGGCTCGCAAGGGCGGCGAGCGGGTCAGGGGCGGCGATGACGACGGGGTCGGGCTCGCCGGCGGGTGGGGTGGCGCCCGGGCGGGTGGCGGCTCCAGGGCGCGTCGGCGCCCCGGGCTCAGTGGCCTCCTCCGCGTGCGCGGGGCCCACCAGCACCCCCCACGCCCCCTGCGCCAGCGCCGCGGGCGCGAACGCCCCGCCGTCGGCGCGCTCGCCGGGAAGGCCGACGAAGAGATCGCCCGGTCCCGCGGCTCGCGAGTCCACCACCGCGCGGCGCGGGCCGTGAGCGTCGGCGGAACCAGCAACCAGCCGTCCCCCGGCGGCCTCGGCCACCCACTTCGCCGGGAGGTCGATCACCGCGCCGGGGCGGCGGAGCGCAGGGCGCCGCGTACCACCTCGCGGTCGTCGAAGGGCTCCTTTCGGCCCCCGGCGAGCTCCTGGCCCTGCTCGTGGCCCTTGCCGGCCACCACGACGACGTCCCCGGTGCCCGCGGTCTCGAGCGCGCGGACGATCGCCGCCCGGCGGTCGAGCTCGTGCTCGACGTCCGGGCCCGTGCCCTCGAGGATGTCGGCGAGGATGGCCTCGGGCTCCTCCGAGCGCGGGTTGTCCGAGGTGACGATCACGCGGTCGGCGAGCTCGCGCGCGACGCGACCCATGAGCGGTCGCTTGCCGCGGTCCCGGTCCCCACCGGCGCCGAACACCACGTGCAGCCGCCCGGCGGTCACCGCGCGGGCGGCGCGGAGCACGTTGTCGAGGGAGTCCGGCGTGTGGGCGTAGTCAACGAGCACGGCGAAGTCCTGACCCTCGTCCACCGGCTCGAAGCGCCCGGGCACGCGCGGGGCGGTGGCGAGCGCGTCGCGGGCTTGGTCCGGGCTCACACCGAGGGACCGCGCCACGGCGATCGCGGCCAGGGCGTTCTGCACGTTGAACAGTCCCGGGAGGGGCATGGCCACGTCGATGGCTCCTTCCGGAGTGCGACAGGTGAAGCGCGAGCCGCCTGCGTCGAAGGCAACGTCCTCGGCGCGGTAGTCGGCCGGGGAGTGGATGGCGTAGGTGGTGGTCGCGTCGCCGGCGAGGTCCTCCGCCAGGCGCCGTCCCCACGGGTCGTCCACGTTCACCACCGAGGCTCCCGGCCCGTCGAACAGCCGCCGCTTGGCTACGAAGTAGTCCTCCATCGTGGGATGGAAGTCCAGGTGGTCCTGGGTCAGGTTCGTGAACGCTCGCACCGCGAAGCGGATCCCCTCCGCGCGCCCGAGCGCGAGCGCGTGCGAGGAGACCTCCATCACGCACGCCTCGTCGCCCTGGTCGAGCATCCGCCGGAACAGTCGCTGAAGGTCGATGGCCTCGGGCGTGGTGCGCTCGACCGGCTCCTCGCGGCCCCCTACGACCGACGTGACCGTACCGAGCAGCCCGGTGCGCACGCCGGCCCGCTCGAGCAGCGCGCGTACGAGGAACGCCGTAGTGGTCTTGCCGTTGGTGCCCGTGATCCCGATCACGCGGAGGTCGCGCGTGGGATCGTCGAAGAAGCGGCCGGCGGCGGGTCCCATGGCCGCCCGAGCGTCAGGAACGACGACCTCGGGCACGCCGAGGCCGACCGGACGCTCGCAGACGAGCGCAACGGCGCCCCGCTCCACCGCGTCGGAGGCGAAGTCGTGTCCGTCTGCCCGGAAGCCGCGGACGCAGAAGAACAGCGATCCGGGCTCGACGCTCGCGCTCGAATAGGCGAGGCTCGTGACCTCGATCTCGGGAGCGCCGTCGTCCATGAGGTCGCGGAGGGTCATGTCGGCGCGAGGCTAGTGGCGGTAGAGACGGCGACCGCCGTAGACCAGCGGCCGGCCGCCCCCTACCCCTCCGGCGGAATTCGCATGTAGGGCAGCGCGAACGAGACGATCTTCTCGAACGCCGGGGCGGCTACCAGCCCGCCGTAGATCTCCCCCTTCGGCTCGTCGACCATGACCGCCACGAGCAGCCGGGGGTGCCGCGCCGGCGCGTAGCCGATGAACGAGGACACGAACTTCGTCTTCGAGTAGCCGCCCAAGCCGTCGGGTTTCTCCGCGGTGCCGGTCTTGCCGGCCAGTCGGTAACCGGGGACGCGCGCCTCCTGGGCGGTTCCTCCGGCGCCGAGCACGCCCTCGAGCATTCGGGAGACCTGCGTCGCGGTGCGAGCGGAGAGCACGCGCTTCCGGCGCACCCGGGTGCCGGTGGCCACGTGAGGAGTGTGCGTCACCCCTCCCATCGCGACGGCCTGGTAGCCCATCGCCATCTGCATCGGCGTGACCGCAAGGCCCTGTCCGAGCGGGAGGTTGCCCATCGACGAGCCCGAGTACTCGGAGGGAGGAGGCACGATGCCCTGGGCCTCGCCGGGCACGTCGACGTCGGTCCCCTCGCCGAAGCCGAAGCGCCGCACCCACCGGTCGAAGCGCTTGGAGCCGAGCTCCAGGCCGATGGTCACCGACCCCACGTTCGACGAGGCGGCCAGGATCTGGGCCACGCTGAGGGTCACCGGCCCGCGCTCGTGGGACTCCTCGATTTCGCGGTCGGCGACGGTGATGGTGGGCGGCAGGTCGAAGGTGGTCTCGGGATCGAGGGTCCGCTCCTCGAGCGCTCCGGCGACGGTGAAGGCCTTGAAGGTCGATCCCGGCTCGTAGTTGGCGGCCACCGCCCGGTTCTGGCGTGCGTAGGCGGGCGCCCCGCCGAAGCGCTCGGGGTCGACGGGGGGCCAGTTGGCCATCGCCAGGATCTCCCCGTTGCGCGGGTCCATCACGAGCGCGGTGGCGCCCTTCGGCGCGTGCTTGCGGCCCACGTCGGCGAGCACCGCCTCCGCGCGTTCCTGGATCGGGGCGTCGATGGTCAGGCGCAGGTCGCGTCCGGACTCGGCCGGCTCGGTCTCCACGATGCTCACCGGCTTGCCGAGCGCATCCTTCACCACCTTGCGCTCCCCGTCGCGCCCGCGCAGGGCGCGTTCGTGCGCCTGCTCGAGCCCGGACAGGCCGTAGCCGTCGGTGCCCACCGCACCGAGCAGCTGGCCGGCGAGCGTCCGCTGGGGGTAGACGCGCTTCGGGGCCACCTCCACCCCGATGCCCTCGATGCGCATGCGTTGGATCGCGGCGCCGGCCGCGCCGTCGAGCTGGCGGGCGAGGAAGGCGAAGCCCTTGCCGCGTTGCGCGAGGGTCGCCTCGACCTCGGAGGGCCGGCGGCGCAGGTGCGGCGCGAGGCGCGCCGCGGTGCCGGCCGGGTCCTTGATCAGGAAGGGGTTGGCGTACACGGTGGCCGAGTCCTCGGATACGGCGAGCTCGGTGCCGTGGCGATCGGTGATCAGGCCACGGCGCGCGGGCACCGAGGTCTGCTGGACCTGCTGGGAGCGTGCGTGGGCGCGGAGGCCGTCGGCGCGCACGGTGCCAAGCCAGGTGGCCCGCCCCCCGGCCATGAGGAGAAGGACGAGGAAGAGTGCGAAGAGGAGACCGATCCGGCGCTGGACGAGCCGCACCGGCTATTCCCCGGCGCCGGTGGCCGCGCCGGTGCCCCCGCCGGCGCTCGGCGTCGCGATCGACGCGGGCGTGGCGGAGGTCGTGGACCCGGTGCTCGTGCCGGTGGCGGTGCCCGTCGACGTGCCGGGACTCGTCCCGGTGGCCGGGCCCGGGGTCGTGACCGCGCCGGTGCTCGTGGCCGTGCCAGGGCTCGTGGCCGTGCCCGCCGGCCCCGTCTGAGCCGCGGAGCCCGGCTGAGCGGTCTGACCGGCTGACCCCGTCTGCCCCTGTGCGGCCGGACTGGACGTGCCGGCGAGCGCCTGCGGCGGTCCGATACGGCCGGCGGCCACGGCGGCGTCCCTCTTCCCCGCGCGTACGTAGCGCATGCTCCCGGGAGCCGGCCACACGAGGCCGCGGGCGGCGGCCGCGCGCTGGATGCGCTCGCTCGAGCCGAGATGCGCCGACCGCAGCCGCAACGTGCCGTTCTCCTGCCGGAGGGCGGTGACTCGCTCGGAATCGCGGGCGATGCGACCGTCGAGCTCGAGCAGCCTGACGTTCAGGAAGACGATGCCGACGAGCAGCACGCCGATGCAGACGATCCAGCCGTGGCCGCGCAGCAGCCGGTCGAGGACCTCCTCCGAGGCCCGGCGCGCGGCCGGGAGCGAGGGCAGGGCGGCGAGGGGGCGCGACGGCGTCGAGGCGGGCCGAGGCGCACGCTGCGGGGCAC
>JACCZP010000020.1 GCA_013695885.1 Thermoleophilaceae bacterium
CGCGATCACGATGACCACCGGGTGCAGACGGACGCCGCGGCCGACCACCAGCGGGTAGAAGACATTGCCTTCGATCAACTGGATCACCACCACCGCGGCGAGGACCACGAGCGCTTCGGTGGCCCCACGAGCACGAACGCCACGAGGGCCGCCACCGCCCCGGCCAGGTAGGAGCCGACGAGGGGAAGGTAGGTGGCCAGGAACATCACGATCATCAGCGAGGGCACGAGCGGCACGCCGATGACCACCAGCGCCAGGCCGAGCAGGACGCTGTTGAACATGGCGACCAGCGTGATGCCGCGGAGGTAGGCCTGGAGCGCCGCCCAGGCCGCGCGTCCCACCGCGTCGACGTCCTCGCGGCGCCCAACCGGCCACACCCCGACGAACGCCTGCCACAGGCGCCTGCCCTCGAGGAGGAAGAAGAACAGCACGAAGCCGCAGAGCAGCGCCTGGGCCAGCACGGTGAACCCCGCTATCGCCCCGGTCAGCAAGGGGTTCGGCCGCTCGCTTCCGGGGAGCCTCGGACCCGAGAAGAACTGGGCTCCGGCCGCCTCCACCGCCTCCGTGATCTGCCTCGGCGAGACGATCTCGAGCCCCCCGAGGAGGCCCTCCACCTGCTGCAATCCGCGCCTCACGCTGAAGTCGACCGCGCCGAACTCATACGTCGCGCGCCGCTCGACGAACACGGCGAGCACGACCAGTGCGAGCAGGGCCACGGCGAGCACCGCGAGCGTCGCGGCCCAACTCGGAAGGCCCCGCCGGCGCAGCCAGGCGGTGGGGGGACGGAGAAGGGCGGCGAGAAAGAGCGCGATGATCAGCGGCACCACGACCACGTAGAGCGCGGCGAGCGCGTAGACGACGGCGACCGCGAGGAGGGCGACCCCGACGACGGCCCACGCGTAGGCGGCCACCGTGCGCACCCAGGCAGGGGCCGCCAGGCTCGCGCCGGCTACGCTCTCGGCGCCGGCCCGCTGGTCCTGGGGACCGCGGTCCGCTGGCGGGCCGTCGGCCCTCACGCGGTTCCCCACACGGCGCGCGTTACGGTCCCAGGGCATGGGACGGAGTGTCGGGACCTTCCTGGCGGCGGCGGTCATCCTGGGGACTCTGGGGTGGCTGATGTTCTTCATCGCGAGCTACTCCACCCGAGAGGGTGCGGTGCGGAGGTTCTTCATCCTCGCCGCCCCCGTGGTCCTCGTCGGCGGGTTAGGCGGCCTCGTCGTGATGTTCCGGGCCGTCTTCCGTCCGCCCAAGGGTGGCCCGAAGACGCTCGTGGGCCGCTTGCAAACCCTCATCGAGACCGCGGGCGCGATCCTGTTCGCGATCATCGTGGCCGGGGTGGGCCTCTACCTCTTCGGACTCGACCGCGACGACGAGATCGCGTCGGCGGTCATCAGGTCCGCCGACTTCCTGGTCACGCCGTTCAGGAGGATGTTCGTCCTGGACAACAACTACGCACAACTCGGCCTCAACTGGGGGATCGGAGCGTTCGCCTACGTGGCCGCGGCCATGGCCCTCTCCGGTGCGGTGGGCGCACTCGGACCCGCGAGGAAGGCCAACTCGACGTAACACGCCGCGGAGCGAGGCGGCGGAGCGCGGGCGCCTCGCTACGAGCCGCCCGCCACCTCCTTCAACGCCTCCCACCAGCGTACGTCGCGCTCGGCCTGACGGCGCTCCTCGGTGTCCTCCTCTGGGGACTCGACGCGGCCCTGGGCCTCGCTGAGGCGATCGTCGAGATCGCTGGTGCTCGTACCCTTGATGCGGCGCGCCGCGCGTCCGTACCGCACGCGCGAGCTCGACCGTCGAGGTGAACATAAGCCGAAGCGGGACCGAGGAGGAGAAGAGTTCTCCACGGCCGACGAGTCGTCCGTTCATGACGCTCACCGTGGCCCGCCAGACGCCGTCGTCCCCGGCGCCGGGGTCGTGCGCATGAGTTCGGAGCAGGTGCTGCGCTCGTCGTGGTGGGACGACCGCGTCCGGCACAGGCTCAACCGGCGCGGTGATTCACGGGACGAACTCCGGTCCCTGATCGCGGAAGGCATCGCGGAACCCGGTGATCGCCTCGTACGCGCGCGGTTCGGCTCGGGGACAGCCGATGTAGCGTCCCCACGCCGTGGCGGCCACCTCGAACGGCATCCCGGTCTGGTTCGGGGTCAGAAGCACGTGGTAGCGGTCCCGGTCGTACATCCTCTTCAGCTCCGTCTTTACGTCCTCGGGCACTTCGGGGTCGAACTGGAGGATCACCCGACCGTGCTCGAGGGAGTGGACGAGCGCCTCGGACGGAGGGGCCTTCGCGTAGGCGCCTTCCGGAGCGGGAACGGGCAGGTGGGGACCGGAGGTCGGTGGGTTCGAGCGGTAGTCGACCGGTCGCTCGACGTGCGCTCGACCTTCGATCCGCGGCGAGCGCCGCGGCGATGTGCCGGGCGGGCCGGCGTCCTGACCGCTCGGTGGCGACGCTCGCTGCACCGCAGGGGACCCTAGACAGCGCCCGGGGCGGGCCCGGCTACTCGCCGACGCTGACCACTCGCACTCTCCGAACGGAGCCGTCGAGCGCCTCGACCCCGAAGTCAAGCGGCCGCCTCGGAGCCGCCCCATCCGGCAGGTCGAAGAGGGCCAGAAGCGCACCGGCCGCTCGCCCCGGCGCAGAGCTCGGACGCGGCGCACACTCCCGGGGTGTGAGTGGCTGGGGCTCGTAGGAGAGAGGGCTGCCCTCGCGCTCGATCCTCGACGCGGTGGAGCCCGGCGGGCCCGAGAGCCGGAGATCGTCCGAGGAGCGCCGCAGGGAGGAAGCGTCGTTGCACATCACGAGGAACAGCCCGACGAACGTACGGCCGGCGGCGGGCCGGCGTCCGTCCAGGAAGATCCGATCCTCGGGGTCGCCGGGGTTAAGCACCCGGGCGGACTTGACCGTGTACACGATTCCGTCGACGGTCACGCTCGAGAGCGGCCCCACCGGGTTGTTCATCGGCTGCTCGGCGCACCCTGCGAACACTGCGAACCCGATCACCGCCGCGAGGCACGCGACGAGCGCGGCCGGGTGCGTGAATGCGGAGGCTCCCACTCTCACTCCTGGCTCGAGCGCCGTCCGGTGTCGACGCCCGCGTCGATGAAGGTCTCGCCCCGGTTGCGGCGGGCGGCGACCACGCGATCGAACCCGGGTCTCGGCGCCAGGCGCCCGCGGGCGACCGCGTTGGCCAGGCGAATCGACTGGTCCTGGGTGAGGCGGTCGGGGCGGCCGGTCACCGTGACGGTCTGGCCCGCGCGGAGGCCGAGCACGCGCTCGCGAGGCGCGAGGACCCAGATCGAGGCGGTTCGGTCGTAGAGCACGAACCCGACCGCGCCCAGCGGCGCCGCTCGTCCACGGATGATCACACGGGTCTTGAGCGCGGCGCTCTCGACGACCTGCTGGACGCTCTGCGGAGGGGGACCCGGTCGCACCTCGGCCGGCGTACTCCCGCACGCGGACAGGAGCGCTACGGACGCCGGTGCGATCAGCTTGAGGCGTAGTGTCGGGAGGACCGTAGGCATCTGCGCTAACCCGGGCGCTGGACGAGGCGTATGCGGCGCTCGAGGCGCCGGCCCCCGCGCGAGACCTCGACCTCCACCACGTCGCCTGGGTCGCGGCCGACGATCGCGGCGTTCAAGTCCTCGGGAGACTCGATCCGGCGGTCGGCGATCCGCAGCAGCACGTCCCCGCCGGGCCCGAGCGCCCCGCTGGTGCCCCGAGACGCCCCACGAAGGCCGGCCCGGGCGGCGGGGCTGCCGTCAGCCACGCTCACGATGAGGGCGCCGCGCGCGACCCCCAGGCCGAGCGTGTCGGCCAGCGTGGGAGTGACACCGATCGTGCTGACGCCGAAGAAGGCCCGCTCGACCGACCCGTTGGCCTTCAGCTGGGGCACGACGCGCTTGGCCGTGTCGATCGGCACCGCGAACGCGATGCCGACAGAGCCCCGCGACCCCCGACCCGCGGTGGCGATCTGGGAGTTGACGCCAATCACACGCCCGCGCGCGTCCATCAGCGGGCCGCCCGAGTTGCCGGGGTTGACCGCGGCATCGGTCTGGATCACGCCGTCGATGGTGAACCCGTCGGGCGCGCGGAGCTGGCGCTGGAGGGCGGAGACGATGCCACTGGTCACGGTGTCCTCGAGCCCGAAGGGGTTTCCCAGGGCGAGGACCGGGTCACCGACCTCGACGTCCCTCGAGACCCCGAGCGGGACCGGTCGCAGGTCGGCCCCTCGCGGATCGACCCTGAGCACGGCCAGGTCGGTGGAGAGGTCGCTTCCGACCACCTCGGCGTCGACCAGCGTGCCCTCGTCTATGCGCACCCGAACACGCCTCGCGTTCTCCACGACGTGGGCGTTGGTCAGCATGAAGCCCTCCCGGTCGAGGACGAAGCCCGTTCCCGTGGCCACGCCTCCGCGTTGGGGAGG
>JACCZP010000037.1 GCA_013695885.1 Thermoleophilaceae bacterium
GTCCTCACCGCCGGGCGCCTGAGGCACCTCTCGCGTCCGGCGGCGGGACGGCTGGCACGCGAGTCCGCCGCGCCGGTGATCGTGGCCGCGGCGTGCCGCGAGGTAGCTCGCCTCGCTCGCGCCGGGATTCCCGGGAGCCTGGCCACGACGCTCGCGGCCGGCACCGCGGCGTCGTTGGTCTCCGCGGCGGCCGCGGCTCCCCTTGCGTTCGCGCTCGACCGCCTGCCCTCCTGGCGGGCGTTCGGGGTCTACCGGGTGGCGTTCGGACTCCTGGCGCTGTGGCGGCTGCGACACGCGGGCGGGGCCGCTCCGCGGGGAGCGTCGCGGCATGCCGGTACGGCGGTGGTCGACGCAGCGCCCGCCGCGTCGGGTTCAATGGGCCGATGAGCGAGGCCGCCTACGCCCGCGCCGGGGTCGACACCGGCCGCGCCGAGAGCGCGGTGGCCGGCCTCGTCGAGGTGCTTCGCGGCATCGATCCCGGACGCGACTCGCGCGCCGTGCTCGGCTCGGGCCACTACGCCAACGTGCTCGCCGTGGCGCCGAACCTGGGCATCGCCCTGTCCACCGACGGCGTCGGCACCAAGGTGATCGTCGCCGAGCAGCTCGGGCGCTTCGACACCGTGGGCATCGACTGCGTGGCCATGAACGTCAACGACGTGATCTGCGTCGGCGCCGAGCCCCTCGCCCTGCTCGACTACCTCGCCGTCGAGGAGGCCGACCCCGCCGTCCTGCGCGACATCGCCGTGGGCCTCAAGGCCGGGGCGGAGGCGGCCGGCGTCGAGATCCCGGGCGGGGAGCTGGCCCAGCTCCCCGAGCTCGTGCGCGGCCACCCCTCTCCGCGCGGCTTCGACCTCGTGGGCGCCTGCTTCGGCACCGTCGCGCTCGACCGGGTGGTCACCGGCTCGCGCATCGAGCCCGGCGACGCGCTGATCGGCCTGCCCTCCACCGGCGTCCACTCGAACGGCCTCACCCTCGCCCGCCGCGCGCTCGGCGACCTCGCAGAGCGGCCACCCGAGCTCGGCGGCACATCCGTCGGGGAGGCACTGCTCGAGCCCACGGCCATCTACGTGCGGGCCGTGCTCGACCTACTGCGCTCGGGGCTCGACGTCCGGGGCCTCGCCCACATCACCAGTGGGGGCATGCTCAACCTGCTGCGCCTCGAGGCGGCGGTGGGCTACCGGGTCGATGCGCCGCTGCCGGTGCCCGCGGTCTTCGAGCTCGTCGCCGCTCGCAGCGCAACCGAGGCCGCGGAGATGCATGAGGTCTTCAACATGGGCTGCGGGTTCGTTTGCGTCGTACCGGAGGCCGAGGCGTCCGCGGCAGCGGAAATCCTGGCCACGCGCCACCCGGGCACGGCGGTGATCGGTGCGGTGACGGACCGGACGGCGACGGTCGAGCTGGCGGCGGAGCGGCTCCTGGGCATTGAGAGCGGGGGCTTCAGCGGCATCTAGGAGATCTGGCGAAACTCGCCGGCCGACTTGGACTCTCCGCTCGGAATCCGGACCAGGGCTCGCGCCCCGGCGCCGTTTCCAATCCAAGACATGCAACCTGAGCCCGCATATGGGGCTCAGGTTGACGTTCTCGACTCGAGCCCGGGGCTTTCTTCCCGCGAGACGACCAACCCGGCGCCACCTCGCGCGCCGCGGACGGACACATTACCGACCCGCGAAGACCGGCGCGCACCCGACGTAGCTGCGACGATGGTCGTCCACGAGGAGAGGAGTCCCATGTCATTGCTCCACAAGGTGCTGGGTCAGGCCAAGAGGGGGGCGAGCCGCGGAGGGCGCGGAGGGGGTCGCCCCCACGGCCGGCACGCCGGTCCCAAGCCGGGTCCCCGCCCCGGCGGAGGCGGAATCGCCTCGGTCGCGCGCGGGCTCCTGCGGCGGAGATAGCGATCGAGGAGGGCCGACCGCGCGACCGGGAGGCCGCGCGCTAGGCCGCCTCCCACAGCCACCCGGTGAGCACGCGTTCCGGGCGTACGCGCCACTCCGCGGCCATGCGCCACAGCTCCGCCGGCGCCCGGGGACCGGGCAGGTCGCACACCGCCGCCACCTCGCCGGTGGTCATCCGCCCGAAGCGCCGGAGCGCCTCCGCCACGGTCGGAGCCCGGCCCGCGTCGGCCTCCGTCGCCCCGCAGACCAGCGCCGCCGCGTGGTACTCCTCGTAGGGGCGGTGCCCGGCCACGATCCGGCGCTCTCCTGCGCCCTCGAAGAGCGCCGTCGGAAAGGTCACCCGCTCCCGACCGCCACCGGCGTCGACCACCGCGCCGTCGCGCTCGCCGGCCGGCACCTCGGCCACCAGCGCACGAGCCCTCTCGACGTCCTCCCCGAAGGCCTCGACGATCGCGCTCGACCCGAGCGCCGAACGAAAGGCACCGGCGTCGATGCCGGCTCGGGCCGCCTCCTCGGTCAGCGCGTCGACCGTGTCGAGCTTGCGACGGCGGCACATCAGCCCCTCGCGCAGAGCGCGCAGGTACCTCGCCCCGCCGTCGGTGGAGAGCTCGGCGGCGGCCTTCGCGGCCATGGCCGCCGGGTAGGTGGAGCGGATCGGGTTCTCGGTCCAGAGGCGCGGGTCGATCGGCGCACCCGTCTGGTCGGCGACGTCGAGCCAATGGTCGAAGAGCGCCCGCCACGGTCCGTCGCCCCCGGGATCGCCGTAGTCGCGGGCCAGTCCACCCATCACGTAGGTGATCCGCACCTGGGCGTCGAACTCCACGAGCAGACGCCTCAGGGTGGGCTCGGACGCCCACGACCAGGAGCAGCCCGGATCGGTGACGTACTCAAGCCCCACGCTCACAGCCCGCCAAAATAGGCGCCGCGTGATCGGAACCTTCATCGCCGGGCGCTTCCGGCTCGAGGAGCGGATCGGCTCCGGGGGCATGGCCACCGTATACCGCGCGTTCGACGAGACCCTCGAGCGGTGGGTGGCCATCAAGGTCCTCCACGCCGAGGTGGCGGGCGAGGAGGACCAGATCGAGCGCTTCCGGCGCGAGGCGAGGGCCGTGGCGCGACTCTCGCACCCGAACGTCGTCGCGGTGATCGACGCCGGCGAGGACGACGCTCGTCCCTACATCGTGTTCCAGTACGTCGAGGGCGAGACGCTGAAGGACCGTATCCGCCGGCTCGGGCAGCTGCCGGTGGGCGAGGCGGTGGCCTACGCCATCGAGATCGGCCGGGCCCTGGCCGCCGCACACGGGGAGCGGCTCGTGCACCGCGACGTGAAGCCCCAGAACGTCCTCATCGACCTCGACGGCAGCGCGAAGGTGACCGACTTCGGGATCGCGCGCTCGCTGGAGATGGAGGGCCTCACCCAGCCGGGCCGGGTGCTCGGCACCACCGACTACGTCTCTCCCGAGCAGGCCCTAGGCCACAAGGTCACCCCGCAGTCCGACCTCTACTCGCTCGGAATCTGCCTCTTCGAGATGCTGACCGGGGGCGTCCCCTACCGCGCCGACACCCCCGTCGCGGTGGCCATGAAGCACGTGCGCGAGGGGATGCCCGACGTGCGCGGCCGCCGCCCCGAGATCTCCGCGTCGCTGGCCGCGGTCATCGACCACGCCACCGCCAAGGAGACCAGGAACCGGTACGCGACCGCCGAGGAGATGGTGGCCCACCTCGAGGAGACCCTGGCCATCGAGGCCGCCCGCTCCGGGGAGGCACCCGGGGAGGCCACGACCGTGCTGCGTCAGCTCTCGAGCGACACCGCGGACTTCGTTCCGCTGCGGGTGCGCAATCACGCCCGCTACGTGGCGGTCGCCCTCCTCGGACTGGCGGCGGTGGCTCTGGTCCTCGCGTTCGTCGCCGGGCGCACCGAGCAGGGCACTCCAGGAGGGGCCGCTCCTCAGGGGCGCGGGAACCTCACGCCGGTGCGCTTCGCCGCGAGCGCGGCCACCGACTACGACCCCGCCGGTGACGGGCGCGAGAGCCCGACCGACGCCCGCAACGCCATCGACGGCGAGCGCTCGACCCTCTGGGACACCGAGCGCTACGACGGCGAGCTGACGCGACTGAAGCCCGGCGTCGGGCTCTACGTCGACACGGGCGCGCCGGTGGCCGCCCGGCAGCTCGACGTGATCACCTCGATGCCCGGGTGGGAGGCCGAGATCTTCGCCGCCGAGGCCGTGCCGAAGGGCATCGAGGGCTGGACGCGCGTCTCCGGTCGCAGGCCGTTCGAGGGTCAGACCGACGTCCGGCTCGACACCGGCGGGCGAAGGTTCCGCTACTACCTGGTGTGGATACTGTCGCTGCCCCCCGGGCGCAGGGCATCGATCGACGAGATGACGCTGCTGCGCTAGAAGCGGTAGCGGCGCTCCGCCTCGTGGCGCTCCACCGCGAGCGTGACGAGGCGGTCGACCAGCTCCGGGTAGGCCACGCCCGACGCCCCGAAGAGCTTTGCGAACACGCTGGTCTCGGTGAAGCCGGGCATGGTGTTCAGCTCGTTCAGGAGCACGTGGCCGTCGGCCTCCACGAAGAAGTCGACCCGCGCGAGGCCGGCGCAGCCCACCGCGCGGAAGGCCTCGAGCGCGAGAGCGCGGACGCGCTCGCGCACGTGGGCCTCGGGCGGAGCGGGCACCCGCAGCTCCATGCCGCCCGGCGTGTACTTCGCCTCGTAGTCGTACCAGTCGGCGTCGATGACGATCTCGCCCGGCTCGGACGCGACGGGATCGCCGTTGCCCATCACCGAGCACTCCACCTCGCGGCCGAGGGCCATCGCCTCGACGATGGCGAGCGGGTCGTGCGCGAACGCCGTCGCCAGCGCGGCCGGAAGCTCTCCGGCCTCGGACACCTTCGATATGCCCACCGACGATCCGAGGCGGGCCGGCTTCACGAACACCGGCAGCCCGAGCTGCGCCAGCGGCTCCAGCGGATCCCCCTCGCGCACCGCGGCGTACTCGACCTGGGGCAGGCCGGCCCGGGCCATCAAGTCCTTGAACAGGACCTTGTCCATGCACACCGCCGAGGCCGGCACCCCGGCGCCCACGTAGGGCACGTCGGCTACCTCGAGCAGCCCCTGGACGGTGCCGTCCTCGCCGAAGGGACCGTGCAGGACGGGGAAGACCACGTCGGCGTCAAGCAGGCCGCCCGCGGGGGCCACGGTCACAGCGGCGCCCGCGCTCGTCCACTCTCCGGAACGGGCGACGTCCACCACCACCGTCTCGTGCCCTGCGCGCTCGAGGCCCTCGCGGACCGCGGCCGCGGAGCGAAGGGACACGTCGTGCTCGCTCGAGCGCCCGCCCGCGAGGACGGCGACCCTCACAGCTCCTCGGCCACGTAGATCACGACCGTGCGCCCGATCTCAAGGCGTCGCCCCGGCTCGGGGCGCTGGCGGTCGACGAAGCCGGGCTCGGTGACCGTGTCGCTGGTCCCCCGGATCTGCACGGAGAGGCCCGCCTGGGTCAGCGCCGTACGCGCCTCGTCCTCGGAGAGCCCCACCACGTCGGGCACGGTCGCCTCGGACGCGGGGGTGTCGTCTCCCGGCGGATCGTCCGGTGCGTCGTCGGCTGGTCCGTCGGAGACCGTGATCGCGACCTCGGAGCCCTCGTCGACCGTGGTCCCGGCCGCGGGATCCTGCCCGAGCACGCGGTCCTCCGGCTCGTCGGAGGAGATCCGCTCGACGCGCGCCTCGAGCCCGGCGTCCTCGAGCTTCTCCTCGGCCGAGTCGAGCGAGGACCCCTCGAGGCTCGGCACCTCCACCCGCTCGGGCCCGGTGGAGACGATCAGCCGCACGCGGCTACCCCGCTCGAGGTCCTCGCCCTCGCTCGGGACGGTGCGGATGGCGAGCCCCTCGTCGATGGTCGTGGAGCTGCGCTCCTCCTCCTCGACGTTGAAGCCGGCCTCGTTCAGCTTCTGGATGGCGCGGCGCTTCGCGAGGTTGCGCACGGACGGCACCTCGCCCACGCCGGGGCCGCCGGAGACGCGCAACAGCACGGCGGCTCCCCCCTCGATCATCCTCCCGGGTGGGGGCTCCTGACCCACGACGACTCCCTCGGGCGCGCCGGAGGTGACCCGCACGGGCCGCGCCTCGAGTCCCTCGCGCTCGAGCACCGCCGCCGCCTCGGCCACGGGCTTGCCGGTCACGTTCGGTACCTGCACAGTGCCGGCCCGCAGCAGGAGCAGGAGCAGCAGACCGGCCAGGACCAGCCCCAGCGCGGCGACCGTCCAGACGAGCCAGCGGCGGCCACGCGCCTCGTCGTCGGGCAGCGGCTCGGGCGCCAGCCCGGGCGATGGGGCGAGCAGCAGGGCGTCCTCGCCGGAGCGCATCGCATGGCGGGCGTGCTCGAGCGCGACCACGAGCTCGCCGGCGTCCCGGAAGCGCTGCGCCGGGTCCTTGGCCAGCGCGCGCATGACCACCGCCTCGAGGACGGGATGCACGTCGGGGCGGAGCGTGGACAGCGGCGGCGGTGCCTGGTTCAGGTGCTGGACGGCGATCGACACCGCCGAGTCGCCGTGGAAGGGGAGCTGCCCGGCGAGCATCTCGAACAGGATCACGCCGATCGAATAGAGGTCCGAGGTCGCCTCCACGGACTTCCCCTGGGCCTGCTCGGGCGAGAGGTAGTGGGCGGTGCCCATGATCGACCCGGTCTCGGTCATCTCCGAGGCGCCGGCCCGGGCGATCCCGAAGTCGGTGACCTTGAGGTGCCCCTCGTCGTCGACGATCACGTTCTGGGGTTTCAGATCGCGGTGGATCACACCGTGGCGATGGGCGAACCCGGCGGCCTCGACGAGCTGCACGCCGAGGTCGATCGTGCGCTCCTGGCCGAGCGGCGCCTCCGCCACGAGCAGGTCCTTGAGGGTGCGCCCCTCGAGGTACTCCATCGCGATGTAGTAGGTGTCCTCGTGGCTCCCCCGGTCGTAGACCGAGACCACGTTCGGGTGCGAGAGGCCGGCGGCCGAGGACGCCTCGCGGCGGAAGCGCTCCACGAAGTTGCGGTCCTCGGCGAATCGCTCGTGGAGGATCTTCACGGCCACGCGCCGTCCGAGCGTCGTGTCGTCCGCGGAGAACACGTCGGCCATGCCGCCGCTACCGATCTGGCCGATCACGCGGTAGCGACCGTCGACGACCGTGTTCTCGGCGACCTCAGCCACGGCGTCCCGAGAGCAGCGCCTGGAGCACCTTCTTGGCGATCGGAGCGGCCACGGTGCCGCCTTGGCCCGACGTGCGTTCGACGGTCACCGCCACCGCCATCCTCGGGTCGTCCAAGGGGGCGAAGCCGATGAACCAGGCCTGGTTGCTCGCCCCCCCATCCACCTCGGCGGTGCCGGTCTTGCCGGCCACCGGCACGCCCTCGAGCGCGGCCTGGGTGCCCGAGCCCTCCTTGACCACCTGAGCCATCATCGCCTTCAGCTGGTTAGCCGCGTCGCGCGACATCACCTGCGCGGCCTCGGCCGTGCGCACCCGCTCCTCGAGCCGGCCGTCGCGGGCCACGACGCGCTCGCCGAGGCGCGGCTCCATGCGCGAGCCCTCGTTGGCCACGGTGGCCGCGACGGTGGCCATCTGGAGCGGAGTGACCTGCAGGCGCTCCTGCCCGATGGCCACGCGTCCGATGTCCACGGGGTCGTCCTCGTCGAGCAGCCGGCCGCGCGGGCCGTACACGCCGCTCGGGGTGAGCTGGTTCTGCGGGTAGTCCATCGGCGGCTCGACGTTGAAGCCGAAGCGCTCCATGTAGTCGTAGTACTCCTCCTTGCCGAGCCGCTGGGCCACCTGCCCCCAGACCGTGTTCACCGAGTTCGTCAGCGCCTCGGTGAGCGAGATGGGCCCGTAGTCCTGGTTGCCGAAGTTCTGGAGCGGGACGCCACCGATGCGCTTGTTCGAGGCCCCGTCGACCACCGAGCCCGGCGTGAAGCGGCCGGAGTCGAGCGCGGCCGCGGCGGTCACGACCTTCATCGTCGACCCGGGCGGGTAGCGGCCCTGCGTCGCGCGATTGAACAGGGGCGAGTCCTCGTCGGCGTTCAGCTCACGGAACCGATCGGGGATCTCGTTCGGATCGAAGGCGGGCACCGACACCATCACCCGGATGCGCCCGGTCTCGGGCTCGATGGCCACGATCGAGCCACGCTGGCCACCCAGGGCCTGGATGGCGGCGCGTTGACCCTTCGGGTCGAGGGCGGTGAGCAGATCGTCGCCCTCCGCGGTGCGTCCGAGAAGCTCGTCGATGAACGACTCCACACTGTCCGCCGCGCCGGTCAGCTCGTCGTTGCGCGACTGCTCGATGCCCGCCCGCCCGAGCTCCAGGAACGAGTACCCGACCGCGTGCGAGAACAGCGTGCCCTGGGGGTAGCTGCGCTTGTAGCGGCGGCGCTCTCCCCGGCCCGAGCCGTCGCTCTCGGCCAGGACCGTGCCGTCGCGCGCGCGAATCAGCCCACGGGGCACGAGCTGCTGCTCGAGCAGCGGCCGGCGGTTCGCGGAGTTGTCCTCGAGCGACTGGGCGGTGAACACCGTCCAGTTCGAGGTGAAGGCCACGAGCAGAGCGAAGAGCACCACCACGAGACCGAACAGGTGCTTGACCTGGCGGTTCACACGAGACCTCCCGGCGTGGCCAGGCGGTCGCGCCGGGCGTGATCGGAGACGATGAGCAGGAGTGCGAGCAGCACGAAGTTGGCGAGGATCGAGGACCCGCCGTAGGAGACGAACGGAAGCGTGACCCCGGTCAGGGGGATGACCCGGGTGACGCCGCCCACGATCACGAACACCTGGATCGCGAACACCGCGGTGAGTCCGGCGGCCAGGAGCTTCGAGAAGCCCTCCCCCGCCAGCATCGCCGCCTTCATCCCCCGGGCGACGAACAGCAGGTAGGCCACCAGCAGGCCGGTGGCCCCGAACAGCCCGAGCTCGTTGACGATCAGCGCGTAGACCAGGTCGGTGTGGGCCGCGGGCAGGATGATCTGGCCGGTCGGCAGCTCGAACAGCGCGCGCCCGAAGCCCTGCCCGAACAGCCCGCCGTCGGCCTGGGCGAACAGGGACTGGGCGATCTGGTAGCCCTCGTCCTCCACCACCTTCCGGTCGAACGGGTCGAGCCATATCGTGAAGCGCTCCTGCACGTGGGTCACCGTCCGGGCGAAGAACAGCGCGCCGCCGAAGAACATGGCCCCGCCGGCGGCCACGAACGACAGCCTCGCGGTGGCCACGTAGAGCAGGGCCAGGAAGCCGCCGAAGAACATGAGCGAGGAGCCGAGGTCGCGGATGAACACGAGCAGGACCATCGCGGCGCCCCAGATGACGATCAGCGGGCCGAAGCGCCGCAGCGAGAGGCGCGGGAAGCGCCCCTGGACCAGCACGTCGCGCGTGTCACCGAGATAGGAGGCGAGGAAGACGACCACGGCGAGCTTGGCGAACTCCGCGGGCTGGAACTGGATCGGCCCGAGCTTGATCGCCAGATAGGCGCCGTTCGCCTGGGCGCCGATCCCGGGCACGCGTGGGAGCAGCAGCAGGACGATCCCCGCTGCGGCGATCGTGTAGCGGTAGCGCTCGAGCACGCGGAGGTCACGCAGGAAGAGGATCGTGGCGCAGAACAGCGCGAGTCCGATCACGAACCAGGTGGCCTGCTCGCGGGCGAAGTCCTCCGCGATCCGGTACTGCACCACGAGGCCGAACGCGGCGAGCAGAGCGGCCAGCGGGAACAGGTACGGGTCGGCGTCGGGCAGGCGGGCGCGGATGAACAGGTGCCCGAACAGGCAGCAGCCCAGGAAGAACGCGCCGTAGGTGAGCGTGACCGGGTTCTCGAGGTCCGCGGAGCTCGACCGGGTGAGCAGCACCGACGTGAACCCGGCGGTGACGAGCAGGGAGACCGGGATCAGCCCGAACAGCTCCCGCCAGCGCGCGGACATCAGCGCCGGCCCGGCCGCGGACGCGCCGTGAGCGCGTGGCGACGCTCGATCTCGCGCACGAGGTCGGCCGCGTCGGTGCGCGAGCGCAGCTCGTGGTCGAGGATGCGCTCGCGCTGGAGCCGCGGCACCGCCGCGGCCGGCACCGGGCTCTCGTAATCCAACGCGTAGAGCCGCATGTCGAAGGGGGCGTCGTAGGGCAGGCCGCGGTAGAGCGTGATCATCCCCCGCTCGCTCGTGCCCAGGAAGTAGACCCGGCTCGCCCCGGCGTAGGCGGCCACTCCGAGCCCGGCCAGCACGGCCAGGAGGACGACCGTGCGGAGCAGCATGCGCCACGGCGAGCGGCGGACCCGGCGGCGGGTGCGCGGGATGCTCCGAGC
>JACCZP010000039.1 GCA_013695885.1 Thermoleophilaceae bacterium
CATCTCACGGTACGCGGCGGCGTCCATGAGGGATTCGGCCTCCGACGGATCGGAGACGCGCACCTTGACCATCCATCCGTCTCCGTAGGGGTCCGCATTGATGGCGTCGGGAGCATCGGAGAGCGCCTCGTTCACCTCGGTGATCTCCCCCGACATGGGCGCGAACACGTCGGAGACGGCCTTGACCGATTCGACCTCCGCGTAGGACTGGTCCTTGGTCAGTGAGGAGCCCACCTGGGGCAGGTCGAAGAACACGACCTCGCCCAGGGTGTCCTGCGCGTACCACGTGACGCCGAAGGTCGCCTCCTCGCCGTCGAGGCGCACCCAGTCGTGCTCCTGGTGGTACTTGAGATCCTCGGGGTAGCTCTCGTCGGCCATCTCTTCTCAGTTCTCCCTGCGGTAGAGGGGCTTCTCGCGGATCTCGGCCTGGCGGAGCTTGCCCCGAACATCGACCTCGATCCTCGCGCCCGGTGACGCGGCGGTCTCCCTGGGCACGTAGGCCAGGCCGATGCCGGTACCGAGCGAGGGGGAGAGCGTGCCGCTCGTGACCACCCCGGTCATCCCGTCCTCGGTGCGGACCGGGTTGCCCGGGCGCGGGATCCCCGGGCTCGTGAACGCGAACGCCGCCAGGCGCTCCGGCGGATCGACCTCGCGCAGGGCATCGCTGCCGACGAAGCCGGTCTCGAGCTTGCACGCCCAGCCGAGCCCGGCCTCGATCGGGTTGCGCTCCTCGGACATGTCGTTGCCGTAGAGGTGAAAGCAGACCTCGAGGCGCAGGGTGTCGCGAGCGCCGAGGCCCACCGGGACGACGGCCTCGGCCGTGAGGGCGTCCCAGATCTTCGGGGCGTACTCGGGGCGGGTGAGCAGCTCGACCCCGTCCTCACCGGTATAGCCCGTGCCGCACACGAGGCACGGGGCGCCGGCCACCTCGGCGAGGGTCACCCGCATGCGCGCGGGCGCTTCGCCCCCGATCAGCCGGCTCAGCTCGGCGCGCGCGTTCGGCCCCTGGAGGGCGAGCATCGCGTACTCCTCGGCGGCGTCGTGGAGCGTGACGTCGTACCCCTCGGCCAGCTCGCGCAACCGCTCCGTGTCGGCGCCGTGGCGGCTGGCGTTGGTCACGGTCAGGAAGCGGTCCTCGAGCCGATAGGTGAAGAGGTCGTCGACGATGCCCCCGCCCTCGCGGCAGAGCACGGAGTACTGGGCGCCCGCCGGGGGGATCTTCGCGATGTCGTTGGACAGCGCGTGCTGGAGAAAGCGCTCGGCGTCGGGTCCGCTCGTCTCCACCTGGCCCATGTGCGATACGTCGAAGATCCCCGCGCCGGTGCGCACGGCCAGGTGCTCGATGCGGATGCCCTCGTACTCCACCGGCATCTCCCAGCCCGCGAAGGGCACGAGGCGAGCCCCGGCGTCGCGGTGGCGCTCGTACAGGGGCGTGCGGCGCAGCGTGTCGACCGGGGCCGGCAAGGCGCGAGAATCTAGCTTGTTGAGTGGCACCCGGCCCGCGACCACCACCATTCGCCACGCCACGGAGGACGGCGCCGGCAGGCGTGGCGCGCCTACATCGACGAGCCGGCCTCGCCCAGGCAGCAGCTGCTCGTCGCCACCTCCGCCGGCGAGGTCGTGGGCTTCGGCGCCTTCGGCCCGAGCCGCGACGGCGACCTCCAGGGGCGCGAGGTCGGCGAGATCTACGCCACGTACCTGAAGCCGGAGGTCTGGCGGCGGGGCGTTGGCAATCGGCTGCTGGCGGAGGTCGAGCGCCGCCTGGCAGGGATCAGGCTGGACGCCAAGGGTCGATCACGTCGATCCCCGTGCCCTCGAAGTCCTTGAGGTTGCGCGTTGCCAGAGCGGCGCCGTGCGTGTGGCAGATGGAGGCGATCTGCGCGTCGAATCCATCGATGGGCAGCCCGGCACGCTCACGACGGATGACGATCGTGGCGTAGTGCGTCGCCGCCGCGGCATCGAAGGACAGCACCTGATCCTGGAACGCGGCGAAGACGTGGTCGGCCGTCTCGTTCAGGAGATCTCTGCGGTGGCCTGCTGGGAGACGGTCGATGCCGTAGCGGATCTCGGCGACCGTGATCGACGTCGTGGACAACTCGTCGCCCGGCCGCGCGCGCACCCAATCCCTAACGGCCGCGTCGGGGGATGGCTTCATGAGCTCGGACGCGACATTGGTGTCGACGATGATCACGGCGAGAGATCGGCGGCCCGCACGGGCGTCTGTCGCGGCGGGAGCTCGAGCTCGACACCGCCATTCTCGCCGAAGCGGTCCAGCATCGCCTGGAACAGTCGGGGCTCGTCGTTCGGCTCGCTGACGGCTTGCGCGAGAATGGCCCGGATCTCGGACTCCATCGACCGGCCGTGGTGCGCCGCCCTGATGCGCAGCCGCTCCTTCACATCGTCTTCCAGGTTCCGAACACTGATTGAGGCCAGAACGCCCACCTCCTCATCTGCCATCAACGCTAGCATCGGAGACCTGCGGCCGCTCTGCCCCGAGCCCCCTACCGGTCCTTCAGGAACGACGGGATGTCGATCTCGTCGTCGGGCACCTCGAGCGAGGAGCGCTCGGTGGCGCCCATCGAGAAGTCGCGATCACGCGGACGAGTGGTCTCCTCGCGGCGGCGGGAGGGCTCCTCGCGGGCCTCGCGCGCCGGACGGGAGAACGGCGATCCGGAGCTGGCCACGCTCGGGGCCGAGTCGAAGCCCGTGGCGATGACCACGACTCGGACCTCGTCGCCGAGCGACTCGTCGATCACCGCGCCGAAGATGATGTTCGAGGTCTGGTCCGCGGCCGACTGGACGATCTCCGCCGCCTCGTTGACCTCGAACAGGCCGAGCTCGGTCCCTCCGGTGATGTTGAGGAGGATCCCGGTGGCCCCCTCCACCGACTGCTCGAGCAGGGGGCTCGAGATCGCCCCCCGGGCGGCCTCGGAGGCGCGGCTCTCACCGCTGGCCTCGCCGATGCCCATCAGCGCCGAGCCGGCGTCGTGCATGATCGTGCGCACATCGGCGAAGTCGAGGTTGATGATGCCGGGGATCGTGATCAGGTCGGTGATGCCCTGGACGCCCTGGCGCAGGACGTTGTCGGCCTCCCGGAACGCGTCGAGGATGCTCGTGCGCCGCTCGACGATGGAGAGCAGCTTCTCGTTGGGGATGACGATGAGCGTGTCCACCTGCTCGCGGAGACGGTCGATCCCCTCCGAGGCCTGCCGGCCGCGCTGCGACCCCTCGAACGCGAACGGCCGGGTGACCACGCCGACGGTGAGGGCGCCGATCTCCTGCTTGGCGATCTCGGCGATGACCGGCGCGGCGCCGGTGCCGGTGCCGCCCCCCTCCCCCGCGGTGACGAAGACCATGTCCGCGCCCTTCAGCGCCTCCTTGATCTCGTCACGGCTCTCGTTCGCCGCGCCCCATCCCATGTCGGGGTCCGCGCCGGCGCCGAGCCCGCGGGTGAGCTGGCCGCCCACCTGGAGCCTGATGTCGGCGTCGCACATCGCGAGCGCTTGCGCGTCGGTGTTGACGGCGATGAACTCGACGCCCTTGAGGCCCGCGTCGACCATGCGGTTGACGGCGTTGGTGCCGCCCCCGCCCACGCCCACGACCTTGATGACCGCCAGGTAGCTACCCGTCTCCATCACTCTTCCCTCGCCTTCTCCGGGTCGCCTCACGCTGTTTCGCTCCATCCGACACTCAAGTCATCCTTGACCGTTTTGGGCGGACCGCGTTCCGCCCTATTTGCGGACTGTAAGCGGATTTCGAGCTGGCTGTCAACGGCCTGAGACCTGCCTCTCACTGCCTAACCCTCGACTCTAGGGTTAGGTCAAGCGAAAGTCTCGACTAAAGGTCAAGGGTCTACCGGCCCGACGACTCCCGCCGGCCCCGGGGCGTCAGGGGTCGATCCCGATGCGCCGGCGGGGGGTGTCGCGGTCGGCGCCGAGACCGGGCCGGAGGCCGCCCTCGGGCCGGAGGCGGAGCCGGGCTCAGACGCCGAAGTGGTGACCGCCGGCTCGGTACCCGCAGCGCTCCCTCCGGCCCCCTCGACGAGCCCGCCGGCCACCGGGCGCTCGGGCAGGCGCACGTCCACGTACGCGGCGCCTCGGGACGCCGGGTCGGCCAGCACCCGTGCGGCGGCGGCCCATTTCACGTCGAGATCGTGCAGGCCTCCCAGCAACAACTCCGGTCCTCGCCTCATGCGGAGGACCACGCCGCGACCGGGCTCCTCGGCCGCGCCCGAGAAGCGGTGGGTCAGGGGGCCGGGGGCGGCGGCGAGGGCGCGGACGAGTCGCCGCGCGCGCCGGTCGCGCAGGCGCCGGCCCTCGCTCGAGGGCAGCCGTCCGACCTGGACGACCGCCAGTGGCTGGGCGGGCACGAGGCCGCGCAGCAACGTGCCGTCGGCGGCGACCGCGGGGCCGTCGCGACGTCCGGACCGCAGGACCGCGACCGGGCGGTGCTCGACCACGTGGACCTCGAGGGTGCGCGGGAGACGGGCGTCGGCCTCGACCCTCCGGAGCGCCGGGTGGGCGGCGAGCGCCTGCTCGAGGTCCCGGGTGCGCACGTTCAGCGTCGTCATCTCCCGGGCGGCCGTCACGAGCCGGGCCCGCATCCGCGGCGCGTCGCGTCCGGTCAGGCCGGTCACCTCCACCCGTTCCACGCGCACGAGCGAGGAGTCCCGCAGCCATAGGCCATAGAGGGCGAGGAGCCCGAGGAGGACGGTCCCGGCGATCACCGCGGTGCGGCGCAGGGAGGCCCCGGGGGAGGTGGTCGGGTCCCGCGTGGAGGGCGCACGCCGGCCGTCGCTCACGAGAAGAGGCCCTCGGCGTCGACCGGTCCGAGCAGCTGCACCTCGGGCTCGAGGGACACGCCGGAGAGCTCATGCACGCGGCGGCGACCCTCCGCCATGAGGGCCACGACGTCGGCGGTGGTGGCCTCGCCGGTGTTCTCGACGAAGTTCGCGTGCTTCGGGGAGAACCGCGCGCCGCCCACGGTGAGGCCCCGGCATCCGGCGGCGTCTAGCAGCCGGCCGGCGCTCATCCCCTCCGCGCGCGGGTCGTCGGGGTTCTTGAAGGTGGACCCGAAGGTCTTGATGCCCGAGGGCTGGGCGGCCTTGCGCCGCCCCCGCATGTCCGCGAGGGTCTGCTTCACGGCTTCGGGCTCGGCGGGCGCCAGCCCGAAGCCGGCGCGAGCGACCACCTCGCCGCGCCCGAGGTCCGAGCGCCGGTAGGAGAAACCGAGCTGCTCCGGTGCGCGGCGATCGACCCCGCCGCTGGTCACCACGTCCACCCATTCGAGCGCCTCGCCGAGCGCTCCGCCGTAGGCGTTTGCGTTCATCCTCACCGCTCCTCCCACCGTGCCGGGGATGTTCACCCCGAACTCGAGGCCGGTCAGCCCCCACTTCGCGGCGCGCGCCGAGGCTTGGGGAAGGCGCGCCCCTCCCCCGCACACCACGCGGAGGCCGTCGCGCTCGATGGCGGCGAGCTCGCCGTCGAGTTTCATCACCAGTCCCCGGAAGCCTTCATCGCTGACCAGAAGGTTCGATCCCGAGCCCACCACTCCTACCTCGAGGCCCGAGGCGCCGGCCCAGCCGAGCAGCTGCTCGAGCCGGGCGACGGACCCGGCGGTCGCGAAGAAGTCGGCCGCGCCCCCGGTGCGGACCGTGGTGAGGCGCGCGAGCGGGAAGTCCTGCTGCACGTCGGCCGGGAGGCTCACGAGCGGCTCGATCGCCGTGGAGGGCTCGGCCGTCTCACGGGGCGTGCACGAGCCGGTGGGCCAGGCGGTCCACATCACCGGCGCCGAGCGTCAGCAGCACGTCGCCGTCGCGGAGCTCCTCGGCGAGGAGGCGCTCGGCGTCGTCCTGGCCTGGCGTCCAGTACACGGGCCGCCCGGCGGCAGCGTCCGCGGTCGCGGTCGCCACGAGCCATCCCGACACGCCGGGGTGGTCCTCGGTGCGCTCCCGCGCGGGATAGACGTCGAGGACGAGCACCACGTCGGCCACCGACAGCGCCCGGCCGAACTCGCGACGAAGGAGCGCGGTGCGCGAGTAGAGGTGGGGCTGAAAGCACGCCACGAGGCGCCGCGGCTCGAGCGTGCGGGCGGCCTCGAGCGTGGCCCGGACCTCGGTGGGATGGTGGGCGTAGTCGTCGTATACGGCAGCGCCCGAGTGGGCCGTGCCGACAAGCTCGAAGCGCCGCCCGGCGCCGGTGAACGAGGCGAGCGCGGGTCCGGCCTCGGGCGGCTCGACGCCGGCGGCCCGGCAGGCGCCGAGCGCGGCCAGCGCGTTCAGGACGTTGTGTGCGCCGGGGACCCGCAGCCTCACCTCGACGCCGTCCACCATGAAGCTCGACCCCCCGGGGTCGAGCCGGACCTCGTGCGCGGCGAGACCGCCCTCCTCGATCCCGAAGGTCTCGACCGCCTCCACTCCGGTGAGACGGAGACGCTCCCACACGAGCCGCCGCGGCGCCGGCTCGAGCCACCGGCGGAACGCCGTCTCGAGCTGGGCCACCGAACGGTAGGTGGCGTGATGGTCGAGCTCGAGGTTGGTGACCACGGCGATGTCGGGGGCAAGCTCCAGGAACGAGCGGTCGGACTCGTCGGCCTCGACGACCATCCACTCGCCGTCCCCCCACCCGGCGTTCGCGCGGGTGGAGCGCAACTCGCCGCCGATCAGGTAGGCGGGATCGCGGCCGGTCTCGATCAGGACGTGGGCGGCCATGCTCGACGTCGTCGTCTTGCCGTGGGTGCCCGACACGCCGATCGAGCGCTTGAGCGCGGCCGCCTCGGCCAGCAGCCGGCCACGGTGGAGGACCGGCTGGCCGCGCTCGCGGGCGAGCGCCAGCTCAGCGTTGTGCTCGGAGATCGCGGTGGAGACCACCACCTCGGCTCCCGCGGGCACGTTCGCCGCGTCGTGGCCGACGGCGGGCTCGAGCCCGCCCTCGCGCAGGCGCGCGATGTAGGAGCTCTCGGCGCGGTCGGAGCCCGAGACCTGCGCGCCGAGTACATGCGCGACGAGGGCCAGGCCGCTCATGCCCGCGCCGCCGACGCCTATGAAGTGAAGGCGCCGTCCCGCCCAGGGACCATCAGTCACGGCGCCGGCCAATCAGATCGACGGCGGCGGCTCCGGGCTCGGCGGCGGCGTCGGCACGCCGGGGCCACCCGGCGGCGTGGGCGCCGGAGGGCTCGGCTCCGGGCCTGGAGGGGCCGGCCCAGGTACGCCGGAGCCGGGTGCGGGAGGCTGCGGCACGGCGTCCACCTTAGACCCGCGGGTGGGCGTACCAGCCTTCACCTGACACCTCGTCCGGCAGGAGCGAAGCCTGACCGCCCCGGTCGCCGCGGGGTTAGGGCCCCGGAGAGCGGGGTAGGCCTAATTGCTGAGTCAGACCCGAGTCGAGGAGACATGCATGCCCTGGGACGAGCTTGAAGCACGCCAGTTCCCCGCCTTCGAGAAGGAGCTCGAGGGAATCTCCAAGCAGACGATGGAGGACCACTACAAGCTCTACGAGGGCTACGTCAAGAAGACGAACGAGACGCGCAAGATCCTCAAGGAGTTCGACTACGGGGATATCGAGGGCAACCAAGTCTACTCGGCGCTCCGCGCGGTGGCCGTGGACTACACCTTCGCTCTGCTCGGCTTCAAGAACCACGAGCTCTACTTCGGCCACCTCGGCGGAGACGGCGGCGACCCGGACGGCCGCTTCGCCGAGATCGTCGGCGACGAGTTCCCGGGAGGACTCGAGAACTGGCAGCAGTCGGTGCGCAAGAGCGCCTCGGCAGCTCGCGGCTGGGTGATGGTCGGATACGACCTGAACGACGGGTCGATCTTCAACTACATCATGGACACCCAGAACCTCTGGGCGGTCTACAACATGGTTCCGATCCTCGCCCTCGACGTGTACGAGCACGCCTACGTGCGTGATTTCGGGGCGACGCCCGACGGGCGCAAGGAGTACGTCGAGGCCTTCTTCAAGAACCTCGACTGGGACCACGTGAACCGTCAGTTGGCTCAGGCCGAGGCCGCGCGCCAGGCCGCTCAGCAGTCGGCGACCGAGGGGTAGCCGCCGGCCGGCATCGCTCGCCTTCCCGCCGGCCCCGGCCGAGCCGGGCCTGCGGGCGAGCAGCGACGTGGGGCCTCACATCATCGGCTCGACAGGCTCCTGGCGTGGCCCCCGCGAGCGGTCAGGTCACCGTTTGCGACCTTGTAGGCGACCGTGTCGGCATAGTCGCCGCCCCCATCGCGCGTGCGCACGCCCGCCTGCTCCGGCTTGACCTCCAGATCGGCCAACGCGCGCGCCGCCTGGGGCTCGAAGCAGCGCACCGCAAGCCACCTGCCGGTCATCGCGTCGTCGAACCCAGCGCTCGTCCATGCCTGGGCAGCGACTTCAGGATCACCGCCCCGATCGGCGAGCTCCCCGTACTTCCTGATCGTCTCGACACTCGTCTTGGGCGCCGGGTAGTACACC
>JACCZP010000070.1 GCA_013695885.1 Thermoleophilaceae bacterium
CGCCCGCGATGTCGGAGAGCACGATGTAGTCGTCGCCCTCCTTGATGAGGCCCATGGCGATGCCCGCCACCGGCCGCGCGATCGGCACGCCCGCGTCCATCAGCGAGAGGCTCGATCCGCACACCGAGGCCATCGAGCTCGAGCCGTTCGACTCGAGGATGTCCGAGACCACGCGGATCGTGTACGGGAAGTCGTCCTGCGACGGGATGACCGGCACGAGCGCCCGCTCGGCCAGCGCGCCGTGGCCGATGTCACGACGCTTCGGACCGCGCATGAAGCCGGCCTCGCCGACCGAGAACGGCGGGAAGTTGTAGTGGTGGAAGTAGCGCTTGGCGGTCTCGAGCCCGAGGGTGTCGAGGCGCATCTCCTCGCGCGTGGTGCCGAGCGCGGCAACCGTCAGGGCCTGGGTCTGGCCACGGGTGAAGATCGCCGAGCCGTGCGTGCGCGGGGCGATGCCGGCCTCGATCCAGATCGAGCGGATCTCGTCGGCCGCCCTACCGTCGGGGCGAACCTTGTCCACGGCGATCCGGCGCCGGACGGTCTCCTTCTCGAGCCGGTCGAACGCGGTCCCGGCCTGGAGGCGCTTCTCCGAGGCATCGAGCCCGTCGCCGTCGTCGGCGAAGGCGTCGAGCACCTCCTGGCGCAGGGTCTCGGTCGCGCTCTGGCGCTGGAGCTTGTCCACCACCGAGGTCGCGCTCTCGACCGCGGAGCGGAAGCGGTCGGAGATCTGGCCGGTGATCGAGTCGTCGACCTCCTTCGCGGGCACCTCGACCTTGGGCTTGCCCGCCTTCTCGGCCAGCTCCCGCTGGGCCGCGCACAGCTTCTTGATCTCGCCGTGGGCGATGTCGAGGGCGTCGAGCACCTCGGCCTCGGCGATCTCCCCGGCGCCCGCCTCGACCATGAGGATGGCCTCCTCGGTGCCCGCGACCACGAGGTCGAGCGGAGTCTCCTGGAGCCACTCCTCGTCGGGGTTGACGACGAAGTTCCCCTCCTCGTCCTGCCCGATCCGCACAGCCCCGACCGGCTCGGGGAACGGGATGTCGGAGACCATGAGCGCGGCGCTCGCACCGTTCATGGCGAGGATGTCATAGGGATTCACGTGGTCGACCGACATCGGTATCGACACGAGCTGGGTCTCGCGGTGCCAGCCCTTGGGGAAGAGCGGGCGCAGCGGACGGTCGATCATCCGCGCGGTCAGAGTGCCCTTCTCGCCGGCACGGCCCTCGCGCTTGAAGAACGAGCCCGGGATCTTGCCCGCGGCGTACATGCGCTCCTCGATGTCCACGGTGAGCGGGAGGAAGTCGACGTCACGCTCGTTGCCCGCAGTCGCGGTGCAGAGCACCATCGTGTCGCCCACGCGGACGACCACCGAGCCACTCGCCTGCTTGGCGAGCCGTCCGGTCTCGAAGGAGAGCTCCTTGCCCCCGATGGTGACGGACGCGTACTGACCGGCCGGGGCGCCTTCGCCCGGAGCGGCGGTTACCTCTTGCATGCGGAACTTCCTTTCGACCGCCCGGTTGGCGGCGTGGCTCATGGACTACTTCGGAATGTGGCGAATGACCCTAGCAGTGGTTATCGGCCCGTGGAGGGAGACTCGGTCGGCACTCCCGAGCAGCGCCCGGAGGTCGGCCGCGACCGCCTCGCCCTCCCGGTGAAGCTGGCGCCAGGTGATCCGCAGCACCCGCCACCCAGCCACGTTCAGTGCGCGGTCGCGGGCGCGGTCGTGCTCGAAGGCGGCGCGCGGGGAGTGCGCGGCGTGGCCGTCGAGCTCGACGACCAGCCCTTGGGCGCGCCAGACGCGGTCGCACTCGAGGAGGGGGCCGTAGACGCTCAAGTGAACGTTGATCTGCGGCCGGGGAAGTGCGTGCGCATCGAGGAAGGTCAGGAAGCGCTCCTCGAGCGCGCTGCGGGTCACCCCGTCCCCGGCGCGGCCCGAGGCGAGGATCGATCTGAGCGCGGCCGTGCCTCTCCGGCGAGGATGGCGCGTCAGGAGCACCGCGAGCGAAGCGGCGTCGCCGAGGCGCCTGACCTCCGCCTCGCGGAGGGCCCGCTCGAGCCGCTGGCGCGGAAGGACGGCCGCGAGGTCGAGCAGCGTTCTCGAGGCGGTGGTCACGGGGATGCCCTCGAGCTCGGTGACCTCGTCCTCGGCCAGGCGAGCGCAGTGGAAGAGCTCGATGCCCACCAGGCCAGCGTGTCGGCGTCCGGAGCGCGTCACGTCGATCCGGGGCCGCGCGGACTGGCGGATTCCCCAGAGCTCGGCGGCCGAGCGGTGGGAGAGGACCGCTCCGGGTCCGGCCGCGAGCACGGCGGCCAACCACCACCCACGACGCGAGAGACGGCGGTGTCCGACCGCATACACGCCGCGATGGATGGCGTGGAGCCGGCCGCGCTCGAGCCGGTGCCCGATCGCCCTGCGGCCGAGCCCGAGGTGCAGCAGCTGCCGGTGGGCGACCACCCCGTGCTGGCGCTCCGCGAGGGCGCCGAGGGCCCGGTCGTGGTCGACACTTGCAGTCTGAGCCCCTATTACGGGCTCGAGCT
>JACCZP010000087.1 GCA_013695885.1 Thermoleophilaceae bacterium
GCCTGGCGCTCGTCGGGGAGCAGGATCATGACCACGTCGCCGCGGCTGGCTGCGTCGGCGACCTCGAGCACCTCGAGGCCGTCGCCGCGGGCCTTCTCGACCGACTCGGACTCCGGCCGCAGCCCGACCACCACGCTGACCCCGGAGTCGCGCAGGTTGAGCGCGTGCGCGTGTCCCTGCGAGCCGTAGCCGAGGACCGCGACGGTCAGTCCCTCGAGGAGGGAGAGGTCGGCGTCGTCGTCGTAGATCACGCGGCCGGACTCTATAGCGGTGGGCGCTCGACTTGTGGGACCGTCAGCGCCACCCGACGGACCTTCCCCGACTCCGTGCGCGGCAGCTCGGGCACGGCGGTGACCGACTTCGGCACCTTGAAGGCGGCGAGACGACCCCGGCAATGTGTGATGAGCTCTGCCTCCGACGCGGGGCGGGCGAGCACCACGAAGGCGGTCACCGCCCTCCCCCACTCCAGGTCCTCGCTGCCGATCACCGCCGCCTCGACCACCGCGGGGTGGGCGAGCAGGGCCTCCTCCACCTCGGCCGCGGCTACGTTCTCGCCGCCGGTCACGATCAGATCGTCCATCCGGCCGTCGATCCACAGCAGGCCGTCGGCATCGAGGCGGCCCCGGTCGCCGGTGTGCAGCCACCCGTCGGCGGCCAGCGCTCCCGCCGCCACCATGGGACCCCGCACCAGCACCTCTCCGTCGTCGCCGGTGCGGAGCTCGACGCCCGAGAGCGGGCGCCCGGCGGCGCCCCGGCGCTCGAGGGCCTCCTCCACCCGCGCGGTGGCCACCTGCGAGGCGGTCTCGGTCAGCCCGTAGGTCTGGACGAGCGGCAGCCCGTGGGCCGCACCCCACTCGAGCACCTCGCGCGGCACCGGTCCTCCGCCGAGAAGTGCGGCGCGCAGCGCGGGCGCCTGGGTCATCCCTTCCTCGGCCAGGCGTCGGACCATGGTGGAGACGAGGGACACGAGCGTGGCCTCGCCCGAGATGAGCGACTCGGCCACCGCAGCGGCGTCGAAGGCCGGATGGAGCACGGCGGTCGTGCCGTAGATCGCCGAGCGCAGCAGGATCGCCAGGCCGCCGACGTGGTGGACCGGGAGGCAGCAGAGCCAGCGGTCGTCGGGCTCGACGCCCAGGTTGGCGGCCGAGGCCAGGGCGCTCGCCCGGTGGTTCTCCCAGGTGAGCAGCACCGGCTTGGGCTCGCCCGTGGTGCCCGACGTGAAGAGCAGGGTGTGAGGGGCGGCCGGAGCGGGACCGGATCGCGGGACGACATCGGCCTCGTCGCCGTCGAGCGGGGCCTCGATCACGACGCGCGCGCCGGCGGCATCGGCCAGACGATCGCGGTCGGCGGCGCCGAGACGGGGGCTCAGCGGCACGAGCACCGCCCCGAGCCGCGGCGCGGCGTGGAGCAGCACCGCGAAGTCGACGCACGCGGGCATGGCTGCGGCCACACGGTCGCCGGGACCGACCCCCCGCGCGGCCAGGCGCCGGGCGGTGAGCGCCGAGGCCGCGTCGAGCTCGGCGTAGCTGAGGCGTCGGCCACCCTCCACTAGCGCGATCCGCTCGCCGCGAGGGCTCGACCGAGTGGACACGCTCGTCAGCCTACGGCCGCGCGGCGTCCTCGAGACCGCCGGACGCCGGGCCGGTGGCTGACCGAGGTTCCGGGAAAGAGGCGACCTCCCGGCGCGCCCTAGTCTTCCGCGCCGAGCAAACGGAGAGGCGGCACGTGGCAGTCGACTGGGCCCGCGCGGGCGAGTACACCGACATCAGGTACGAGAAGCTCGAGGGGATCGCCAAGATCACGATCGCCCGGCCGGAGGTGCGCAACGCGTTCCGACCGCAGACCCTGTTCGAGCTCTCCGATGCCTTCGACCGGGCGCGCGACGACACCGAGGTCGGGGTGATCGTCTTGACCGGCGAGGGCGAGCTGGCCTTCTGCTCGGGCGGCGACCAGCGCATCCGCGGCGACGACGGCTACATCGGCGACGACGAGGTGGCCCGCCGGGGCGTCGGGCGCCTCAACGTGCTCGACCTCCAGATCCAGATCCGGCGGACGCCGAAGCCGGTGGTGGCGATGGTGGCGGGCTACGCGATCGGCGGCGGCCACGTGCTGCACATCGTGTGCGACCTGACCATCGCCGCCGACAACGCCCGCTTCGGCCAGACCGGGCCGAAGGTCGGCTCCTTCGACGGCGGCTTCGGCTCGGGCCTGCTCGCCCGCCAGGTGGGGCAGAAGAAGGCCCGCGAGATCTGGTTCCTCTGCCGTCAGTACGGCGCGCAGGAGGCGCTCGAGATGGGGCTCGTGAACGCGGTGGTGCCGCTCGAGCGCCTCGAAGAGGAGACCGTGGCGTGGTGTCGCGAGATGCTCCAGCACTCGCCCCTCGCGCTGCGCATGCTGAAGGCATCGATGAACGCCGTCGACGACGGCCTGGCCGGCATCCAGCAGCTGGCCGGCGACGCCACCCTGCTCTTCTACATGACCGAGGAGGCCCAGGAGGGCCGCGACGCCTACGTCGAGCGCCGACCGCCCGAGTTCGGCCGGTTCCCGAAGCGGCCGTGAGCCCGGCGCTGCGGGCGGGTCGGCGACCCCCGCCGGCCGCCGCCGTCGGCACCGCGGCGTGCGTCCGAGTAGTCATTCGCGAGGTTGGTGCCGATCTGGATGAAGACCGAGCCGACGAGGGCGCAGGCGAACGCCAGCGGGTGGAAGACGCCCTCCGACGCCGCCAGCGCG
>JACCZP010000096.1 GCA_013695885.1 Thermoleophilaceae bacterium
ACCGTCGGCGCGCACGAGTTCCGCAACCACTTCGGCTACCACCTCGACCGGGCCGCGGCGGGTGAGGAGCTGCTTGTCACTCGCCGTGGGCGTCCCTACGCCCGCCTCTCGCCCGCGGCGCCGGAGCGCCTGGCGCTCGGCCTGCTCTAGGAAGCCCCCGCGCGCCTCGCCCGCGCGACCGCCTCGACCGTACCACCTCGCCACGCCTCACCGTGCCCGGTGAGCACGGTCGTGGCGCCGGTGTCGGCCAGGGCGTCGAGCGACTCGAGCGCGCGCTTGGAGTCCGCGGTGGCTGCCCCGGCCACGATCTTCGGGCCGGTCTCGGCCGTGTAGGGGTCGAGCATCACCACCGCGTCGCCGGCGATCACCGCGTTGCGGTCGGGAAAGTGCAGCGCGCAGTGGCCCGAGCGTGTGGCCCGGCGTGAACACGACGTGCGGCGACCCGGGGACGGGCACGATGGCCAGAGCACCGTCGCCCTCCACGAGGTACCAGTTCGTGTAGGCGTCCTCTATCCGGTGGATACCGGGCGCGACGTCCCGCTCGAGCATTGTCAGTCCTCTCTGCCGGTGCGGCGGCGGTGGCGCGCGGCGCCGGAGGGTGCCGCGCCGCCCAGCCTCAGGGCTGGAGCACCACCTTGATCGCCCCGTCCTGCTTCTTCTGGAAGATCTCGTAGCCGTGGGGAGCCTGCTCCAACGGCATCTTGTGGGTCGCGAAGTCGTCCACGCCCAGCGGATCGCCGTCCTCGGTGAGCAGCGGCATGATGTCGTCGATCCAGCGCTTGACGTGGGCTTGGCCCATCTTGATCTGGATGCCCTTGTCGAAGATCTGGAGCATGTTGATCGGGGTCGCGGTGCCGCCGTAGACGCCGCTCAACGACACCGTGCCCCCACGGCAGACCGTGTTGAAGCAGAGGTTCAGGGCGGCGGTCCGGTCGAGGCCGCCCGTCTGCATCACGGTCTGCGCCACCCGGTCGGGGAGCAGCCCGACGACCTTGTGAGCGAACTTGCCGACCGGCGAGCCGTGGGCCTCCATGCCCACCGCGTCGATCACCGAGTCCGGGCCGCGCCCGTCGGTCATCTCCTTGATGGTCTCGGCGACGTCGTCGTGGTTCTTGAGGTTGACCACCTCGATCCCGTGCTGGCGCGCCATCTCGAGGCGCTCGGGAACGAGGTCGACGGCGATCACGCGGTGGCCCTTGTGCTGGGCGATCCGCGAGCTCATCTGGCCGATGGGCCCGAGCCCGAAGACCGCCACCGACCCGCCCTTGGGGATGTCGGCGTACTCCACGGCCTGCCAGGAGGTGGGAAGGACGTCCGAGAGGTAGAGGAAGCGGTCGTCCGGCGGGCCCTCGGGCACCTTGATCGGCCCGAAGTGGGCCTGGGGGACGCGCAGGAACTCGGCCTGCCCGCCGGGTACCTGCCCGTAGAGCTTGGTGTAGCCGAAGAACGACGCGCCCATGCCCCACTCGCGATTCTGTGTCGTCTCGCAGTGGGCGAAGAGCTGGCGATCGCACATCCAGCAGTGCCCGCAGACGATGTTGAACGGAATCACCACCCGGTCGCCAGGCTTGATGTGCTCGACGCTCGAGCCCACCTCCTCGACGATGCCCATCGGCTCGTGCCCGAGGATGTCGCCCTCGTCGATGAACGGGCCGAGCACCTCGTAGAGGTGCAGGTCCGAGCCGCAGATCGCGGTCGAGGTGATGCGGACGATCGCATCGGTGGGCTGCTCGATCGCCGGGTCGGGGACGTTGTCGACTCGCACGTCGTGGTTGCCGTGCCAGGCCAGGGCCTTCATGTCTCTGTCTCTACCTCTCGGTGGTCCGGTGGTCCGGGGGGCGGGAGCGGGGCGCCGCCTGGAGGCGACGTCCCCGCCGGGGGTCGTCTAGGAGGCGACGCCGGCCGTCGCACCCTCGTCGTGGACCTGGTGCTTGCCCTCGCCGATCTCCTCGACCAGCTTCGCGCAGAAGGCTTCGAGATCGTCGGGCGAGCGGCTCGTGACGAGGCCCTGGTCGGTCACGACCTCCTCGTCCACCACGTCCGCACCGGCGTTCCTGAGGTCGGTGCGGATGCTCGGGAACGAGGTGAGCCTCCGCCCGCGCGCCACATCGGCCTCGACAAGGATCCACGGGCCGTGGCAGATGGCCCCCACCGGCTTGCCGGTCTTGAAGAACTCCTGCACGAACGTTACGGCGTTCGCGTCGATGCGGAGCTTGTCGGGGTTCACCGTGCCGCCCGGGACCAGGAGACCGTCGTAGTCGTCGGGGGAGACGTCGGAGACCTCCTTGTCGACCGAGAACGTGTCGCCCTTGTCGATGTCCTGGTTCATGGCCTGGATCTCGCCGGAGCTCACCGATACCAGCTCGGTCGTGCCTCCGGCATCCTCGATCGCCTTCTTCGGCTGCTCCAGCTCCACCTGCTCCACACCGTCCGCCGCGAGGATCGCGACCTTCATTCCGTCAAGCTCGTTCGCCATGAGAGACTCCTTCGTCCGTTGCGAGGTTCTCTGTAGGGATGTCCGTCGACGGTGCCGGTTGAACCTGCGGCGGCCCGGGTAGACCTGTAGTGCGGCTACGCTGCGGCAGCCAATGCGGCTACCCGCTCGGCGATGGCGGGTGCCTGGTCCTCCTGGAGGAAGTGCTTGGACGGCAGGCGATGGATCTCCTCCAGCGCGGCCGCCCGGCGCACGGACTCGCCGTGCTCGTCGACCGTGAGCGCCGGATCCTCCGCGCCCCAGACGATCTGGACCGGGTACGGAACGTCACGGACCGCCGAGTGGTAGAGCGCCTCCTTCTCGGCCGTGCGCTCGAAGCCGCGCATGATCTTCAGGAAGGCCCGCCCGCCGTCGTCGCGCTTGAGCAGGTCGACGTACGCGTACAGCTCCTCGCTCGGCACCGCGTCGCGGCGCCCGATGCCAGTGGCGTACATCAGCCCCAGGAAGGCGGGGCGGGTGAGCGACTTCAGCCACAGCTCGCCCACGGTCTGCCGCGCGAACACCTCCATGAACCACGGGCGCTCGAAGCTCGCCACGTCGATCATCGTGTTGAGGATGGTCAGCGAGCGCACGCGCTTCGGCATCGCCGCGGCCACCTCGAAGCCGATCGGACCACCGATGTCGTGCACCAGCAGGTGGAAGCGGTCGAGGTCGAGGGCGTCGACCGCGTCCGCACAGAAGCGGCCGAGCCCGGTCCAGGAGTAGTCGAACGATTCTGGGCGCTCGGCCAGGCCGAGGCCCGGTAGGTCGAAGGCGACGCCGCGGAGTTCGCGGCTCGCGAGCTGGGCGACCACCTTGCGGTAGAGGAAGCACGAGCTCGGCACGCCGTGAACGCACACCACCGGATCGCCGTCGCCCTCCTCGCGGACGAACGAACGTACGCCGGCGGCTTCGAACTCGCGTCCGGCGGCACGGTGGCGGTCGATTACCTCGGAGGTCCTCACGGGGCGGGCATCGTAGGCGAGGTTGGTCCCGCCGCCGTCATCATGGAGCGATGAGGCTCAACCACGTTGCGCTGACCGTCTCCGAGGTGGAGCGCTCCGCCGTGTTCTACGGCGAGCACTTCGGCCTCGACCGTCGGGTCCACGAGGACGACCATCTCGTGATCCTCGCCTCCCCGGACGGCTCGCTGCTCGCCCTCAACCCCGGCCCGCCCGGCGGGGGCTCCCACGCCATCTTCCACTTCGGCTTCCAGGTCGACACGGCCGAAGAGGTTCGCTGCGCCCGGGAGCGCTTCGTGGCCGCCGGTGTACCGGAGGCCGAGTGGCAGGAGGATGGACCCGTCCGCGTACAGGTGATCGACCCGGACGGCCACCGGGTCGAGGTGTTCGCCTACTGAGCCTCGCCGCGCGCCGCATCCACCGTCTCGGGCTGCCCTCACCCGAGGCCCAACGCCACCGGGTTCTCCCAGCGAACCTCGGTGAAGCGGACGAAGTCGGTGTCGGCCGAGCAGACCGTGAGCCCGTGCTCGAGGGCGAGCGCGGCGAGTCGCGCGTCGGGGACGAGGTTGCCGCGCACTCGGTGGCGGACGACGAGCTCGCCGAGGACGTCGGCGTGTCGCTCGCCGGGCTCGGGAATCCAGGTGACCTCGCAGGCGAGCCAATCGGCGACGCGCTCCCAGGCATCTTCGGGTTCGAGCGGGCGCGGCGTCGCGCGCGGGTGGGTGGTGATCCGCAGAAAAGCCTCGAGGCTCTGCCACGGGAGCCCCACCCGCCGCGGGCCGTTGAGGCGGTCGGTCAGCCAGTCCCGGGCCGAGGCATGGAACGGGCTGTCCTCGTCGACGGCGAAGAGCAGCAGGTTCGCGTCGACCAGCACGGGGACCTCCGTCAGCGTGCGGCTGGACCGTCGAGCGTCTCGATGGCGTCCGCCACGTTGGTCACGTCGATCCGGAGTCCGAGTCGGTGTGTGCGCTGCCGGAAGCGCCCGCGGCTCGATCCGGAGGCGAGGCCCCTGCGGGCGAGCTCGTTCACCGCGTCGCTGACGCCGAGCGAGCGCTCCCTCCGTAGGCGCCCGACCGCAGCGGCGACGTCGTCGGCGAGGGTGACGGTCGTCCGCATGCGGCCAACGTA
This sequence comes from Thermoleophilaceae bacterium, assembly GCA_013695885.1. Taxonomy (GTDB): domain Bacteria; phylum Actinomycetota; class Thermoleophilia; order Solirubrobacterales; family Thermoleophilaceae; genus JACCZP01. The sequence goes on from JACCZP010000096.1 coordinate 4,564, forward strand.
GCATCCCGCCGCGAACATCGACGCATCTCGATGCGAGCGGGGGCGCGCTCGCCACCCCCCGGTACCCTGAGCCGACCAATGACCGAGCGCTACGACCCCTCAGTCATCGAGCCGAAGTGGCAGCGCGTCTGGGCCGAGGAGCGCACCTGGGAGGTCTCGAACGAGGCCGACGAGCGGCCGAGGTCCTATGTCCTCGAGATGCTCCCCTACCCCTCGGGCGAGCCCCACATGGGACACCTCAAGGTCTACTCGGTGGGCGACGCCTTGGCCCACTACCGCCGCCGGGCGGGCATGCGAGTCCTCCACCCGATGGGCTACGACGCCTTCGGCCTGCCGGCCGAGAATCACGCGATCAAGACCGGGCAGCACCCGCGCGCGTCAACCGAGGCCTCGATCGCCCAGTTCCGCGAGCAGTTCCGCTCGTGGGGCATCTCCATCGACTGGTCGCGCGAGCTCGGCACCCACGAGCCCGAGTACTACCGCTGGACCCAGTGGATCTTCCTGCGCCTGCTCGAGCGCGGCCTGGCCTACCGCAAGGAGGCCGCCGTCGTGTGGTGCCCGGTGGACGAGACCGTGCTCGCGAACGAGCAGGCCCCCGGCGGCTTCTGCGAGCGCTGCGGCTCGGCGGTCGAGTCGCGCCAGCTCGAGCAGTGGTTCTTCCGCATCACCGACTACGCCGACCGCCTGCTCGACGATCTCGCCACCATCGACTGGCCCGAGCACGTGGTCACCATGCAGCGCAACTGGATCGGGCGCTCGCCGGGTGCCGAGGTGGTCTTCCGCTGCGAGTCCGCGGGCGTCGACTACCCGGTGTTCACGACCCGCCCGGACACCCTGTTCGGTGCGACCTTCTTCGTGCTCGCGCCGGAGCACCCGGACGTCCTCGGGCTGAACGACTCCGCCGAGGTCCGCGAGTACGTGGATCGGGCCATCTCCGCGTCACCCGAGGAGCGCGGGGCCGAGCTGCGGGAGAAGACCGGCGTGCCCCTCGGACGCACGGTCACCAACCCGGTGAACGGCGAGGAGATCCCGATGTTCGTGGCCGACTACGTGCTCATGGAGTACGGCACCGGCGCGATCATGGCCGTCCCCGCCCACGACGAGCGCGACTTCGAGTTCGCCGGGCGCTACGGGGTCGAGGTGCGCCGGGTGATCGAGGGCGGGGAGGAGCTCCCCTACACGGGCGACGGTCCGATGACTGCCTCCGGGCGCTTCGACGGCCGCCACAACCGCGAGGCCTACGACGAGATCGTCGAGTGGCTGGCCTCCGAGGGGCGCGGCCGCGCCGCGGTGAACTACAAGCTGCGCGACTGGCTGCTCTCGCGCCAGCGCTACTGGGGCTGCCCGATCCCGGTCGTCCACTGCCCGGTGTGCGGTGTGGTCTCGGTGCCCGACGAGGACCTTCCGGTCGAGTTGCCGGAGATCGAGGACTTCGCGCCCCGCGGTCGCTCGCCGCTCGCGGCGGCCGAGGACTGGGTGCGCACGAGCTGCCCGTCCTGTGGCGGCGAGGCACGCAGGGAGACCGACACGATGGACACCTTCGTCGACTCGAGCTGGTACTTCCTCCGCTACTGCGACGCGCGCAACGACGCCGAGGCGTGGAGCGAACAGGCGCTCGCCACGTGGATGCCCGTCGACCAGTACATCGGCGGGGTCGAGCACGCGATCCTCCACCTGATGTACGCGCGCTTCCTCACGAAGGCGCTGGCCGACCTCGGGCTCCTCGGCTTCCAGGAGCCGTTCGCCAACCTCTTCACGCAGGGGATGATCACCCGCGACGGGGCGAAGATGTCCAAGTCGCGGGGCAACGTGATCTCCCCGCGCCAGTACGTGGAGCGCTACGGCGCGGACACCGCGCGCTGCTACATCCTCTTCATCGGGCCGCCCGACCACGACGCCGACTTCTCGGACGAGGGGGTTGGTGGGGTCCATCGCTTCCTCGCCCGGCTGTGGCGGCTGGCCGTGGAGGTGGCCGGGTCGGAGGGGCGAGCCGGGTCGGGGGGCTCCGACGGAGAGCCGGGCCGGCAACACCGGGCAAGCCCGGCGTTGCGCAAGACCCACTGGGCGATCGACAAGGTCACCGGCGACCTGCGCGACCGCTTCGCGTTCAACACCGCGATCGCCGCGCTCATGGAGCTGCTCAACGACCTCTACCGCGACAAGGAGGCCATGCTCGCCTCCGAGGCGGGGCGGGGGCAGCTTCGCGACTGCGTGGCCACCGCGGCCTCGCTCCTCTTCCCCTTCGCCCCCCACCTCGGGTCCGAGGTCTACGAGCTCATGACCGGCCGCCGGGTGTGGGAGGAGCGCTGGCCCGAGGCGGATCCGCGCCTGCTCGAGCGGGAGGTCGTGCAGATCGTCGTGCAGGTGAACGGCAAGCTCCGTGACCGCGTCGAGGCGCCCGCGGGCGCCTCCGAGAACGAGCAGGAGCGCCTGGCCCGCGCCTCGGCCAAGGTGGCCGCCCAGATCGATGGCGGGCAGGTCGTGAAGACCGTCGTGGTGCCGGACAGGCTCGTCAACTTCGTGGTCCGCTGATCCGGCGCACGCCGACGTGCGGAACAACGGCGTGGCCGCGACCTCTGCCGCTGGCGTCCAGAGCCCCCGGAGGACCCGCTTGAAGGCCATCGTCGTCGGCGCGGGCCTCGGCGGCCTGGCCGCGGCGCTCCGCCTCCAAGGGGCCGGGCACGAGGTGGTCGTGGTCGACCGCCGCGAGCGCCCCGGCGGACGCGCCTACCAGATCCGCGACGGCGGCTACACGTGGGACACCGGCCCGTCGCTGATCACGATGCCCTGGGTGCTCGAGGAGACCTTCGCCGCCGCGGGCCTCGATCTCCACTCCGAGGTCACGATGCGCCGGCTCGACCCCTTCTACCGGATCTTCTGGGCCGGGGAGGATCGCCACTTCGACTTCACGCAGGACCGCGACGCCCTGCGCGCCGAGGTGGCCCGCTTCTCGGAGCGTGACGCCCGCAACCTCGACGGCTTCCTCGAGGCGCTGCGGCCAATCTACGAGCGCGGGATCCTCGAGGCGGGCCGGCGTCCGTTCCTGCGCGCCGGCGAGCTGGCACGGTTCGTCCCCACCATGCTGCGCCTCGGCGCCGCCCTGCCCCTCTCGCGCTTCGTGGCGCGACACTTCGAGCACCCCCGCGTACGCGAGGCGTTCTCGTTCCATTCCCTGTTCATCGGCGGCGACCCGTTCCGGGTGCCGGCCATCTACGGAGCGCTCGTCTACCTCCAGGTGCTCGACGGCGCGTGGTACGCGGACGGCGGCACCTACTCGGTGGTCGAGGCCATGGCCCGGCACCTCGACGTGCGCGCCGATGCGCCTGTGGCCCGCATCGAGCACTCGGCCGGGCGGGTGCGCGGCGTGGCCCTCGAGTCCGGGGAGTTCCTGCCCGCGGACGTCGTGATCTCGAACGCCGACGTCCTGAGCACTCCCGAGCTCCTCGGGCGTCGACGGCCGGTGCGGCCGCTGCGCCCGACCATGTCGTGCTTCCTCCTCTTCCTCGGCACCGACCGGACCTTCCCGAAGCTGCTCCACCACACGCTGTTCGTCGGTAGCGGCTACCGCGACTTCATCCGTCAGGTCACGCGCGGGAGCGGCCTGCCCGAGACCCTGTCGACCTACGTCCACGTGCCCTCACGAACCGAGCCGGCCATGGCCGCCGAGGGCGGCGACTCCGTGTACGTCCTCCTCCCCGTGCCGAACCTCACCGGCGGCATCGACTGGGACCAGGCCGCCGACGGCCTGCGCGACCGGGTGATCGACGACTACGAGCGAACCTTCGGCATCGAGGGCCTGCGGGCGTCGATCCAGGTGGAGCACCGCATGACGCCCGAGGACTTCCGCACGGAGCTCGGCGCCGTGGACGGCAACGCGTTCTCCGTCGAGCCCACCCTCCACCAGTCCGCCTACTTCCGCCAGCCCAACCGCGACCGCTCGATCGAGGGTCTCTACTACGTCGGGGCGGGGACGCACCCCGGCGCGGGCATCCCCGGCGTGCTGCTCGGAGCCGAGGTGACCTGCGGCCTGCTCGAGGAGGACCGTGCGACGCGCGTCGCCGCCTGAGGGCACGCGGGCTCCCGCGTCCGGGAAGGCCGAGACGGGGCAAGACCGCCCCTCCTGCACCGACCCCGCGCTCCTCGCCGAGGCCCGCCGGACCACCGAGCGGGTGGCCCGCACGTTCGCGCTCGCCTGCCGGCTGCTGCCCCGCACCGTGCGAGACGACGTCTACCTGCTCTACCTCGTGTTCCGTACGCTCGACGACCTGGTCGACCACGGCCGCCCCGAAGCCGAGCCCCGGCTCGTCGAGGTGGAGCGCTGGGCGCGGGGCGGGAGGCCGGGGTCCCGGGAGGCACGGGTGCTCCACGTCGTGGCCGGCCGCCATCCGCTCCCCCGCCACGCGATCCTCGACTTCTGCGCGGGGATGCGCGACGACCTCGAGGGCCGCACCATCGCCACCGAGCCAGAGCTCGACGGCTACTGCTACCGCGTGGCCGGGACGGTGGGCATCGTGATGGCCGCGGTGCTCGGCACGCGCACGCCGGCCGCCGAGCGCCACGCGGCGGCGCTCGGGATGGCCATGCAGCGCACGAACATCCTGCGCGACATCGACGAGGACCTCGCTACCGGCCGCGTCTACCTCGCGCGCGAGACGCTCGACCGCTATGGCTCGTTCGCTCCCGGCGCGCGAGAGGCCCTGGTGCGCGACCAGATCGCTCGCGCCGACGCCCTCTACGACGTGGGCGTCGAGGGCATCCCACTTCTCCAGCACGGCCGCCGGGCGGTGGCCGCCGCGGCCGGGATGTACAGGGAGATCCTGCGCCAGATCGAGCGCGAGGGTTACGGTCGGGAGCCCGGTAGGGCGGTGGTGCCGCGTGGCCGCAAGCTGGCGGTGGCCGGACGCTGGGCGATCGCGGGTCCTTGAGCGGAGCCTCGCCGGTCCGGACGAGTAAGTCGATCACGGGCGTCGGGGCGATCACCCGGTGCGCTCGCGGGCGAAGTGGGGTAGTACCCCCGACTCGCTTGGGAACGATCGGGCGCAGGTACGCCCGGGGAGGAGTGTGGTCGATGGCGGGCACGGTGCGGCGGAAGGTCGTCGTCAACGGGGAGGTGCAGGGAGTCTTCTTCCGCGACTCGACCGAGCAGGAGGCCCGTAGCCGGGGGGTCTCGGGGTGGGTCGCCAACCGCGGCGACGGTGCGGTCGAGGCGGTGTTCGAGGGCGACTCCGACGCCGTCGAGAACATGGTCGAGTGGTGCAGGAGCGGGCCGAGCTCGGCGTCGGTGGACAGCGTCGAGTCGAGCGACGAGGAGCCCGGGGGCCTGTCCGGATTCGAGCAGCGGTAGGCGGGGGCGGCGTGGCCGGGCTCGGCCGGGGTGGCCCAGGGTTTCGGCCGACGTAGTTCGTCTCCAGTCTGATCGTATGTCGTAACGCAGGTCGCCCACACGGAGCACGGACGTCCGTACCGTCGGCCGCGCCGTGGGGGAGCACAACCGGATTCAGCTCGCTGCCTACGCCCTCGGGGCGCTCGTCCTCGTGGTCGTCGGAGCCCGCGTGCTCGGACCGGAGGCCGCCGTGCCCGAGCCGCCCCGGGTCGCCGTGGACGGGGCCGCCGCTAGCGACGCCGGTCGGCGCCCTGGGCCCGAGGAAGCCGATCGGAGGCGTGGCGTCTACGTCCACGTCGCGGGAGCCGTCCGCCGCCAGGGCATCTACCGCCTCCCCGCCGACGCCCGGGTGTCCGCGGCGCTCAAGCGGGCGCGGGGTCCGACGCCGCGTGCGGACATGACCGCGGTCAACCTCGCCGCGCCGGTGCGCGACGGCCAGCAGGTCGTGGTCCCGGTGCGCGGGGCAGCTCCTGCGGGGGGTACGGGCGGCGCGAGCGCTTCGACGGCGCCGGGCTCCCCTGGCGCTCCGGGAGCGGCCGGCGCCCGGGTCTCGCTCTCCCAGGCGACCCCCGAGCAGCTCGACCAGCTCGATGGGATCGGTCCCGCCCTGGCGGCCCGCATCGTCGAGTACCGCACGTCGCACGGGGGCTTCCGTTCGGTTGACGAGCTCCAGCAGGTCGACGGCATCGGGCCCAAGCGCTTCGAAGCCCTCCGTGGGTCGGTCGACCCGTGAGAGGTGCTGGGCTCGCCGCATAGGCGGAGGTCGTCGGTCGGCGCGCTCGCTCGCAGAGCCGTCCGCGAGGTGGACCGGGCTGCTCGGCGGGCCGCGAGCGAGCTCGGCCGGCGGCCCTGGCACGCCGCTCTCGCAGCGCTGGTCGCCGGGCTGCTCGCCGCCTCCGCGCCGATGGAGGTGGGCTTCGCCGGAGCGGCCATCGTCGTGCTCGCGCTCGCTGCGCTCGGGCGGCCCGCGCTCGGCCTGGCCTGCGGAGCGCTGCTCGCGGCGGGAGCCGTGGGCGGAGCCCTGCGGGTCGAGGCCCTCGACGCGCGGGCCGCCCTGGCGCCTCCGGGTAAGCGGATCGAGGCGCGGGCCCTCCTCCTCGAGGCGCCGCGGCCGGGAAGGTTCGGGGCCTCGGCCGCGCTCGAGGTGCGCTCGGGTCCGGCAGCCGGAGCTCTCGTCCTCGCTCGCGGCTCGCGGGACGCGCGCTTTCCGTCGCGTGCCGGCCCCGGGCTCGAGCTCCACGTGGCCGGAGCGCTCAGAGCCCCCCGCGTGCGGCCGGGCTCCGATTTCGACTGGCCGGCCTACCTGCGCCGCCGGGGCGTCGGCTCGGAGCTGCGACTCGACTCCGTCCGCGCGACCGGCTCGCGGCGCGGCGGCGTTCTGGGCCGCGTCGACGCGATCCGCTCTCGCGCCGAGATCGCGCTCGAGGCCGGCCTCGAGCCGTCGCAGGCCGCGCTGCTGAGGGGCATGGTCCTCGGCCAGGACGAGCGCATAGCCGCGACGGTCCGCGAGGACTTCCGACGATCGGGGTTGGCCCACCTTCTCGCGGTAAGCGGCCAGAACGTGATGCTCCTCGGCGCGCTCGCACTGCCGATCCTCGCCGCAGCCGGCGCCGGCCCGCGCGGGCGCGTGGTCGCCGTCCTCGCGCTGATCGCGATCTACGTGCCGCTGGCCGGCGCCGGCCCGTCGCTCCAGCGCGCGGGCGTCATGGGCGCCGCCGGGCTCCTGGCCATCGTGGCCGGGCGGCCCGCATCGCGGCTCTACGCCCTGCTGCTGGCTGCGGCGGCCACGCTCGTGCTGAACCCGCTCGTGGTCGCCGACCCCGGCTGGCAGCTCTCGTTCGCCGCAGTGGCCGGGATCCTCGTGCTCGCGTCACCGCTGCGCCGCGGGCTGGCCGGAATGCCCGGCCCGATTGCCGGGCTCCCGGCTCCGCTCACCGAGGGCATCGCGGTGACCGTCGCCGCGACGCTCGCCACCGCGCCGCTGCTCGCCCATCACTTCGGATCGGTCTCGCTCGCCTCCCTTCCCGCCAACGTGCTGGCGCTGCCGGCCGTCGCGCCGATCATGTGGCTCGGGATGCTGAGCATCGCGGTGGCGCAGCTCTCCGTGCTGGGCTCGGTGGCGACCGCCGTGGCGGAGGCGCTCAACCGGGTCATCGGCGGGCTGAACACCGTTCCCCTTCGCTACGTCGAGGGCCTCGCCGCCACCTTCGCCGAGGCCCCCGGTGCGGCGGTCGCCGTGCCACTCTCGGGGCCGGCCAGAATCGCGGCCGCCTACGGCGTGCTCGCGCTTTGCGTGCTCGCGGCCGGCCGGGTCGCCCGCCTCGGTGAGCCGCGTGCCACGTCGCTGGCCGCCGAGTGGCGCCGCGTGCCACGGGCACGCCGACTGCTCGCCAGTGCCGGGGCCGCCGTCCTCGCTCTCGCCGGCACCGCGACGGCCCTCGCTCCCGGGGGGCCGCCCGAGCGCCTGACCGTCTCGTTCCTCGACGTCGGCCAGGGCGACGCCACGCTCGTGCAGCACCCCGACGGCTCGGCGATCCTCTTCGACGGCGGTCCCGAGGAGGCGCGCGTCGCGCGGCTCGTACGCGGCGCGGGAGTAGAGAGGCTGAGCGCGGTGGTGGCCACACACGCGTCGGCAGATCACCATGGAGGACTCGTCGAGGTGCTCCGTCGCGTACCCACCGACCTCCTCCTCGACGGCGGCGACGGCAACCCCGACCCCGCCTTCCGAGCGGTGCTCGCCGAGGCCGACCGCCAGCGGATCCCCCGCGTGCCGGCACGCGGGGGCCGCGTGCTGCGCGCCGGAGGGCTCACGGTCAGGGTGATCGCCCCCGCGCCCCGGCCGCCGGGGCCCGCACCGGAGGATCCGAATCCTCGGGCGCTGGTGGCCATCGTCTCCTCAGGAGACTTCGACCTGTTCCTCTCCGCCGACGCGGAGAGCGAGGCACTAGCGGCACTGCCGCTGCCGGACGTCGAGGCGATGAAGGTCCCGCACCACGGAAGCGCCGACCCCGGGCTGCCCGGCGTCCTCGCCCGTCTGCGCCCCCAGGTCGCGGGCATCGAGGTGGGAGAGGGCAACGGCTACGGCCACCCGACGCCGAGCACCCTCGCCGCGCTCGGCCGCGCCGTGCCGGTGGTCCGGCGCACCGACCGCGACGGGACGATCAGAGTGTCGGTCGGGCCAGGGGGAGCGATCGACGTGGAGACCGAGCGCTGAAGCGCGGTGGACCGCTGACGTGCGGCGCGGGCGTCCCGCCCCGAACCTAGACTCGGCTCGTGGCCGTCCCCGCCTACCTCGTCTGCGGCGACGACGACGCCAAGATCGACCTCTGGCGCCGGCGCGTACGGACCCGCGCGGAGGAAGAGGGGGGACCCGGCGCGCTGGAGGCGTTCGACGCGCGCGACGCGGCGCCCGAGGACGTCGCGGCAGAGCTCATGGCCCTGACCTTCGGGGAGTCCACGCGCTACCTGATGGCCGACGGCGTGGAGG
>JACCZP010000139.1 GCA_013695885.1 Thermoleophilaceae bacterium
GCCCACACATTCGAACGCCCGGAGAGCTGGACGGCTTCTGGGCTGTCCTCCGAGCCGCGGCAGGCCCGAGCGCCCGGGGCAATGAGCTTCCTGACGCGCACGTCGTCGCCCTGATGCGCCAGCACGGGGTGGCGGCGATCTACACGCGCGACCGCGACTTCCTGCGCTACCGGGACATCATCGTCCACGATCCGTTCTCCTGACTGGCGCACCTCGCGGCAGGGGACATCAGGCATCGCAACGGTAGGCTCGGGCCATCAAGGCAACCATCGACAAGGCAGGTCGACTGGTTATCCCCAAGTTCCTGCGGGATGGTCTCGGCCTCGGCCCGGGCGTGGTGGAGGTCCGGGCGGACGGTGTCGGCATTCGCGTCGAAGTGCCGGCGGAGGAGACCCTCGATGAGCGAGATGGGCGGCTCGTGGTACCGGCGTCCGGGACGAGCATCGACGACGACGCCGTGCGAGCGCTCCGCGATGGCGGCCAGAAGTAGGGAGCGCGCCGCTACGCGCCGAGGCGCTCGCGCACCACCGCGCTGACTCGGCGCCCGTCGGCCCGACCCTGCACCCGTGCCATGGCCAGCGGCATGACCTTGCCCATCTCCCGCACGGAGGTGGCGCCGGACTCGGCCACCGCGTCGCCGACCAGCGCCGCGAGCTCCTCGTCGGAAAGCTCGGCCGGCAGGTATCCCGCGAGAATCTCGGCCTCGGCCTCCTCGCCGGCGGCCAGGTCGGCGCGGCCCGCGTCGCGGTAGGCCGTCGCGGCCTCGGTGCGGCGCTTTCGCTCGCGCCGCAGGACGGTGGTCTCGTCGAGCCCGCCGTCGGGCGGCTCCTTGGCCGCCTTCTGGAGCTCCGAGGAGATGAGCCGAAGGGCGCCCGCACGCTGGCGGTCGCCCGCCTTCATGGCCGCGACGGTGTCGGCGCGGATCTGGTCGAGCACGCTCACGGGAACTTCGATCCTAGCCCCGGTGAGCTGCGGTAGAACTGCGGGCGTGAGCGTCTTCCCGCCGCGCGTGGCCACCTTCGACTGCTATGGCACGCTCGTGGACTGGGACGGCGGCCTCGGCACCTTCCTCCACGCGCTCGCACTGCGGCTGGGCGACCCCGAGCCGCCGCCCGGCCGGGTGCTGCGCGAACGCTGGGAGGCCATCCAGTTCGAGCTCGTGCAGGGGCCCTACCGCCCGTACAAGGCGGTGCTTGTCGAGGCCCTCCGGGCCCTTGCCGCCGAGCGCGGGTGGGCCCTCGACGACGGAGAGGGCGAGGCGCTCGTCCGGGCCATGCGCTCCTGGCAGCCGTTCCCCGATACCCGCCCGGCGCTCGAGCGCGCCCGCGCCGCCGGCGTGCGGCTCGTGATCGTCTCCAACACCGACCGCGACATCATCTCCCACACGCTGCGCCAGCTCGAGGTGCCCTTCGACGACGTGGTGACCGCCGAGGACTGCGGGGTCTACAAGCCCTCCGAGATCGTGTTCCGGCGAGCGCTCGAACGGGTGGGCGAGCCGCCGGAGCACGTTCTGCACGTGGCCTTCGGATTCAAGTACGACATCCCGCCCGCGCAGCGCCTGGGCATGCGCACCGCGTGGGTGAACCGGGGCGCCGAGGCCCGGCCGGCCGACGCCAACCCCGACTTCGAGTGGCGCGACCTGTGGGGGCTCGCGGAGCTGGCGCGTACTCCGGACCCCTGAAGCACTTGACGGCCACCAGGGATCGCCTGGCGAACGAGGACCTGGAGGAGCTCGCCGAGCAAGGAACCACCTACGACGAGATGAGCCTCCGGAGCAACTCCTTGAGCCGCCGTCGATCCGAGGAGGGAATCGGACCTAAGAAGTCCTCTTCCGCCCGATCGGCGAGCTCCTCGGCCCGATCGAGTGCGTCACGGCCATTCCGTGTTGCTCGGAGGGCATAGGCGCGGCGGTCGTTCGTGTCGCGCTGCCGCTCGACGAATCCCTTTTTCTCGAGCTCGTCGACCACGGCAACCATCGTCGTGCGATCGACCCGCAGGCGCTCCCCTAGGCGCTGCTGGGAGAGCGTGCCCTCCCCAGCGAGGACGGAGAGCGCCCCGTACTCCTTGACGCCTAGGCCCAGGGAGGCAAGCGCCGGCTCCACGATCGAGCGATGGGCCAGGTGCGCTTGGCCGAGCAGATACCCGAGTCGATCCGACATGGCGGACGGAAGCCTCTCCTGGACCTCCTCCACTGACGTCTTGAGTGGTGGGCTCACGAGGTGAAAGTATCCGCTACGCTGATCGTCAGCATTACTGATGATCTAGGCGGGAGGTAGAGCACATGGCCACGGTCAACGTGCGGTACATCGTCGATGACGTCGATGCCGCGGTCGCCTTCTACAGCGAGCGCCTCGGCTTCGGCGTCGACTTCCATCCCGCCCCCGAGTTCGCGATCGTGAGGCGAGGTGAGCTACGCCTCCTGCTGAGCGCGCCTACCGGTTCCGGAGGAGCCGCTCAACCCATGCCGGACGGGCGTAGGCCAGAGCCCGGCGGCTGGAACCGCATCCAGCTCGAGGTCGACGATCTCGCCACCGAAGTCGAGGCCCTGCGAGGCGCGGGCGCCCGGTTCCGAAACGAGATCGTCCCCGGCAGGGGTGGCGATCAGATCCTGCTCGAGGATCCCGCCGGGAACGTCATCGAGCTGTTCGAGCCCGCATGATCACGCACTTCGGCCGGTCGCTGAAGCGCTCCTCGGCGAGCATGGAAGCCACGTGCCCGCCCTGGAGACGTGCCTGGACTTGTGCACGAAGACGATGCACAAGCCCTGACACGTCTCGAGCAGGCCGACGTGGCTGAGTTTGTGCACGTCAGGCTTCAGGCTGAATCTGAATCCACCGCGTCGGGATCGGCAGGCTTCAGGCTGAATCCGCCGCTCGA
>JACCZP010000183.1 GCA_013695885.1 Thermoleophilaceae bacterium
AGGCCCGTGCGCGCGCGGTGGCGCTTTCCGTGCAGGCGCCGGATGGTCTTCAGGGTGTCGTTGTGTGGGGAGGTGATCACGGGACGAAAAAGGGCGCCCACCGGGCGCCCTCGAGAGTCGGTCGTGCTGGCGTCGAGCGCTCAGGCAGCGGCCGCCTCCCGGGCGCGGGTGGCAAAACGTCGGAAGGTCTCGGGGTCGCGGACCGCGACGTCGGCCAGGACCTTGCGGTCGAGCTCGACGCCGGCCACGCGCAGTCCGTGCATGAACTCGCCGTAGGTCATCCCCTCCTGACGAGCGGCGGCATTGATGCGGACGATCCAGAGCCGCCGGAAGTCGCGCTTGCGGTTGCGACGGTCGCGGTAGGCGTAGGTGTCGGACTTGAGGAGCTGCTCCTTGGCCTGCCGGAAGCTCGAGTGCTTGCGCCCGCGGTAGCCCTTGGCCCGGTCGAGGACCTTCTTGCGGCGCCGGCGGCTCGCGACCGCGGAGGTGGCCCGGCTCATCTGCCCTTGAGCAGCCGCTTGATGCGCGGCCGGTCGGCATCGGAGATGATCGCGGGCGAGTCGAGCCGGCGCTGGCGCTTGGCGTTCTTCTTCACGCGGATGTGACTCGTCATGCCGTGACGGCCGCGGACCTTGCCGCCGGCCGTCTGCTTGAAGCGCTTCTTGGCGCCGGAGTGCGTCTTCATCTTGGGCACGAGAACGCCGTATTGAAGCAGAGGGAGGCCACGCGACACCGAGAAAGGTGAGAGAGTCGCCGGAGTCAGTGGTCACGTCGTCGAGGAGAGGGGCAGAACATGGAGGAGAGCGTCTATCGCGTCACCGAGCTGGTCGGGGTGAGCAGCCAGTCCTGGGACCAGGCCGCCCGCAACGCGGTCGAGACCGCGGCGAAGACCGTGCGGGAGCTACGGGTGGCCGAGATCGTGCGCAGCGACCTCACGATCGAGAACGGTCAGGTCAAGAACTTCCGCGTTCGCCTGAGCATCTCGTTCAAGTACGAGGCCAGCGAGTAGGCCGAGGGGGCTGCCCGCTCCGGCGCCCGGTCGAAGGCGATCGACTCAGCGGCGGGCGGCCAGCCGTGAGCGCAGCCGCTGCCCGAGGCCCTGCATGGGGCGGCTCTTGACCTTGACGGACCCGACCGCCGCGTAGGCCCGCACGAGCACGCGCGGGAAGCCGGCGGGCGCCGGACCGGGCCGCACGTCGACGTCACGGCCGGCCACCACGCCCACGCCGGTCATCTCGACCTCGGCGCCGTCGGGCACGGTTATCTCCACCCTGCCGCAGTAGGCCAGCGCGGTGATGGCCACCGCGGAGGCGTCGAACTCCGCCCGGCGCAGGTCGAGCTTCGTGCTTCCGAGGATCGCCACGGCCAGGCCGTCGCGCGCGACGCGCCAGCGGCCCGAGCGGCTGGAGCCGCCGAGCAGGGCGAGCGTGCGGCCCGCGGGCGGGGTCGAGCGCGTGGGCCCGGTGGGGCGTGTGACCAGCGTCGGGAGGTCGGCGGTCAGGGGCACCAGCTCACCGAGGGTGGCGGCCGCGTAGGCGGCGTCGGTGCGGTCGGAGAGATCCTCGGGGTCGATGCGCCCGTCGGCGGCGTGCTGGAGCAGCTCGGACACCACGCGCTCGCGGTCGGCGTCGGCGGCTCGCGTGTCGGCCGAGACCGGGACAGGACGCGGCCGGGCCGTGGACATCGGGGGGAGCGCCGGGGGGCTACTGCGGCCGGGCGCCGTTCTCGGACGGCTGCGCCTCGGAGTCCTGTACCTGGCGCTGCTTCACCGGCCCGAGCAGCATCGTCATGTTGCGGCCGTCCTGGGTCGGCCGCTGCTCGATCGTCCCGAGCTCTGCGACGTCGTCGGCGAGCCGCATGAGCAGCGCCTCGCCGCGCTCCGGATGGGCCTGCTCGCGACCGCGGAACATGATCGTGATCTTGACCTTGTCGTTGTGCTTGAGAAAGCGCACGACGTGGCCCTTCTTGGTCTCGTAGTCGTTGGTCGCGATCTTCGGCCGGAGCTTGATCTCGCGCACCGTGACGTTTTGCTGGTGGCGGCGCGCGGCCTTCTGCTTCTGCTCCTGCTCGTACTTGTACTTCGAGTAGTCGAGGATCCGGCACACGGGCGGACGTGCCTCGGCGGCCACCTCGACGAGGTCGAGGTCGCGATCGCGGGCGTAGGCCAGCGCGTCGTCGCGGGGCAGCACTCCCACCTGGCTGCCGTCCTCGGCGATGAGCCGCACCTCGGGGACCCGGATGCGGTCGTTGATTCGTGTCTCGTCCCGCTCGGGCGGGCGCCGATCGAACCTGCGCGGGATCGGCACTAAGCGGTGACCGGACTACGCGTCAGCGGCGAGCGACCGGGGAAGGAGCGGGAAGGGAGCAGACGCCTCAGAGGGGCCGAAGCGATGGTCTGGTGCTCCTCATTCCCCGAGGACTATAGCGCCGACCGGAGCGGCTCGGGCTGAGGCACCCAGGCGCCTCACACCGCGCTGCGCTCCCGCGCCTCGCCGGCGACGCGGGCGGCGAACTCCCCGGCCTCCATCGCGCCGAGGTCACCGACCCGGTGTCGGCGCACGGCCACCCGACCGCTCGCCTCCTCCTCGTCCCCGACGACGAGCATGTAGGGCACCTTGCGCAGCTCGGCGTCGCGAATCTTGCGGCCGACGGACTCCGAGCGCTCGTCCACCTCGACGCGACGGACGCCTGCCGCTCGCATCTCCTGGCTCAAGCGGCCGGCGTAGCCCACGTGGCGATCGGCAACCGGTAGCACGGCGACCTGCACGGGCGCCAGCCACAGCGGGAACTCGCCCGCGTAGTGCTCGGTGAGGATGCCGATGAAGCGCTCGAAGGAGCCGAGCAGCGCGCGGTGGATCATGACCGGCCGGTGCTCTGAGTTGTCCGCGCCCGTGTACTCGAGCTCGAAGCGCTCGGGCATCGAGTAGTCGAGCTGCACGGTGCCGAGCTGCCAGGAGCGCCCCAGCGAGTCGGTCATGTGGAGGTCGATCTTCGGGCCGTAGAACGCGCCGTCCCCCTCGTTCAGCTCGTACTGGATCTCGCGCCGGCGCAGCGCGCCCTCGAGCGCCCCCTCGGCGCGGTCCCACATCGCGTCGTCGCCGATCCGCTGCTCGGGCCGGGTGGACAGCTCGAGTCGCGGGGTGAAGCCGAACAGGTCGTAGAGGAAGAACCCGAAGTCGAGGCAGCCGAGCACCTCTTCCTCGATCTGCCCCTCGGTGCAGAAGATGTGGGCGTCGTCCTGGGTGAAGGCCCGCACCCGCAGCAGGCCGTGCAGCACGCCGCTGGCCTCGTGACGGTGCACGAGACCGGCCTCGGACATGCGGATCGGCAGGTCGCGGTAGGAGCGCCGGTCGGCCTTGTAGAGCTGGACGTGCGCGGGGCAGTTCATGGGCTTCAGGCCCATCTCTCGCTCCTCCACGTTCGTGAAGTACATGTTGTCCTTGTACTTCTCCCAGTGGCCCGAGCGCTTCCACAGCTCGACGTCGTAGAGGATCGGCGTGCGCACCTCGCGGTAGCCGCGGGCCTCGTTCTCCTCCCGCCACAGCGCGGTCAGCTCGTTGTAGACCGCGGTGCCCGGGGGCTGCCACAGCGGCGCCCCGGGTGTGAGGTCGCTGAACATGAACAGGCCGAGCTCGCGACCGAGCTTGCGGTGGTCGCGGGCGCGCGCCTGCTCGAGGCGCTCGAGATGGGCCTCGAGGTCCTCGCGCGAGAGGAAGGCCGTGCCGTAGACCCGGGTGAGCATCGGGCGGTCCGAGCGTCCGCGCCAGTAGGCCCCCGCCACCGACTGGAGCTTGAACGCCCTGACGCTCTTCGTCGTGGGCGCGTGGGGCCCGCGGCAGAGGTCGGTGAACGGGCCGTTGCGGTAGAGGGAGACGGTCTCGACGCCCTCGTCGCGCACCAGGTCCTCGATGAGCTCGACCTTGTAGTCCTGATCCTCGGAGCGGAAGCGCTCGAGCGCCTCGGCGACCGACACGTCGCTGCGCTCGAAGGGCTCGGCGGCCTTCACGTGCTCGCGCATGCGCGCCTCGATGGCCTCAAAGTCGGCGTCGGAGATCCGCACGCCCTCCGGGAAGTCGAAGTCGTAGTAGAAGCCCTCGTCGATCGGGGGGCCGATCGAGACCTTGACCCCGGGGTAGAGCTCGGTGACCGCGGTGGCCAGCACGTGCGCGGCGTCGTGGCGGATGAGCTCGAGCGGGCTGACGCCGTCAACGTCGGGGCTGCGGGAGGTGACGATCTCGAGCCGGTCTCCGTCCATGAGCGGCGCGGAGAGGTCACGCAGCCGCCGCTCTCCGTTGACCCGCACGGCCAGCGCGGCGCGCGCGAGACCCGCTCCGATGGCCTGCGCGGCGTCGGCGCCGGTGGCCTTGGCGGGCAGGTCGAGCGCGGTGCCGTCTGGGAGGTGGACCTTCACGGCGTGGAGGCTAGGAGTCCGGAGGCGAGCACGCTCGACGCGGGCGACCTACGCGAAGAGCTCCTCGACGAAGAACCGCGCCGCGGGGTCGAGGCGGTCGCCGAAGACCTCGGTCGCGGCCGCGAGGATCTCCTCCGCACTGTTCAGCTCGAGCGTCCTGGCGAGGAGCCGGACATCGCCCTCGTCCTCGCCGATCCGGTGCGCCAGCACCTTGAGCGCGAGGAGGACCCGCGGGGAGGCGGCGAGGCAGCGCAGGCCCGGAACGTCGAGGACGGGACTTGCGTGGGGATCGTCGCTCGCGAGGAACCCCTTCACGGCTTCGTTCAGCCACCCCGGAGGGAGGCCGAGTCGCTCGGCCACCTCGGAGGCGGCGGCGTAGATCTCCATCTTCGGCTCGAAGATCGCGTCGACATCGCGCGTGGAGCGACGTTCGTCGAAGGCGAGCGCTATCGCGGCGCCCCCGACGACGTACATCTCGCCGCGGAGTCCGCGAGAGTCGAGCACGGCCCCGAGCGAGGTGAGCGCCTCGACGATCTCTTCACGCTCCACCGGCTTTCCTCAGCAGCGCTCGAGGGGGCCGCGGGCGATGAAGATCCCGCGGCGGCGGAACGCGGCCGGCGACTGGGCGATCGCGGTCGCCCGGAACCCGGGGACGTCGCTCACGAACCAGAAGCGGTCGAGGAACCGTGCCGGCTGGAGGGTCCACTCCGGCCGTGGCAGCGAGCTGGTGATCGCGAGGTGCTCGGCCAGGGCACCGAGGTACGCGTCGAAGCGGGGGTCTCCGGTCGGCTGCGGCTCGTCGCGCAGGGCCCGCGCGCGCTGGCTATCGGTCATGAGCAGCGCGAACTCATCAAGCAGCTCACGGACGGCGGGCATGAAGTCCTCGCCCGCGTGATGACGGCTCGCCACGCCCGCGATCGTCTGCCGGAAGGCGGAGTCGTGCGGCGGATGTTCGCGCAGCCAGTCGCGAAGCGTCGACGGCTCGGTGTCCATCCCGCTCGACGCTACCGGCCAAGGCGGCGGTCGCGCCTGCGTCGACGGCGACACAGCGGTTCGGCCCGCCGGCACATTGGGGGTCAAGCCGGTCTGCGTGGGGGTAGACGCCCCACTGGTGCGGTGGAGTGCCGGCCGGGGCGCCGCGGACAGGTCCGCGACGTTACGGGCGGGACGACATCGCACCCGGAACTATCGTCGGCGCCCGTGGCCGGACGTGACGGTGCCGACAGCGCGGAGGCCTTCCGTGCGGAGTTCCCGGTCCTGCGGTCGGTCTCCTACCTGAACGCCGGCACCGACGGGCCGATCCCGAGGCGCGCCGCCGAGGCCGCGGTCACCCGGGTCCGCGCCGAGCTCGAGGGCGGCCGTGGGGGCGCGCATCACTTCGCCGGCCTCGACGAGCTCAAGGGCGCCCTCCGCGGGCGCCTCGCCCCGCTCCTCGGGTGCGCGCCGGGGGAGGTCGCGCTCACCCGCTCGACCACCGACGGCGTGAACACCGTGGTCTCCGGCCTCGACCTCGGTCCCGACGACGAGGTGCTCACCACCGAGGAGGAGCACCCCGGCCTGCTCGCCCCGCTGGCCGCCGCACGCCGCCGGCACGGCTTCGAGGTCCGCGCCGTCCCGTTCGCCGAGATCGCCGACGAGGTCGGACCGCGGACCGCGCTCGTCGCCTGCTCGCACGTCTCGTGGGTCAGCGGACGGGTGGTGGATGCCCCGGCGCTCGCCCGCTCCGGCGCCCGGGTCCTGCTCGACGGCGCGCAGGGCCTCGGCGCGGTGCCCGTGGACGTCGGGGCCCTCGGCTGCGACTACTACGCCGCGTCGGGACAGAAGTGGCTCTGCGGACCAGACGGCAGCGGCGCGCTGTACGTGCGTCGCGCCCACTTCGAGGCGCTGGCCCCGAGTTGGCCGAGCTACGGCTCTCTATCCGATCCGCTGCTGGCCGAGGAGCTTCCCTACCGCCCCGACGCCGCGCGCTACGACGTCGGCGTGGTGCCCGGGCCGGCCGGCGCGTGGTCGCTCGCGGCACTCGACCTGTTCGCCGAGCACGGGTGGGACTGGATCCACGATCGTGCGGCGAGACTCGCGACGGCGCTCGCCGGCCGGCTCGCGGAGCGAGGCATCGAGGTGGCGCCGCGCGGTCGCTCGACGCTCGTGTCGTGGGCCGACCCCGACCCCGAGGGGGTCGTGGCGCGCCTGGCGGCGGAGGGGATCATCGTCCGCCAGCTTCCGGGCCGCGGCCTGGTGCGCGCGTCGGTGGGGGCGTGGGCCGCCGAGGAGGAGCTCGAGCGGCTGGTGGCTCTGGCGCGCAGCTAGCCCGCGCCTCAGACGTCGGCCCGCGCCCGCTCGATGCGCCGCGCGAAGAGCTCCGCCCAGTCGCCGAGGCGCTCCCGTACCGCGGCCGCGCTCGCCTCGTGGTCGTACTCCACGCGTCGCAGCTCGAGCGTGCCGTCCTCGGCCAGCAGCGCGTAGGCCGCGCGCGGATCGCCGTCGAAGGGCATGCCCACGCTGCCGGGGTTCACGAGCTCGACCGAGCCGCCCTCGGCGCGGCGGCGGAACTGGAGGTGGGTGTGGCCGAACACGAGCCGCGGCTCGCTCACCCCGGCGAGGAGATCGGCCTCGTCGTCGGCCGGCTCGGGCATGAAGCTCCGCACGTCGGAGATCGGGGAGGCGTGCACGAAGCGCGCGCCGCCCAGAACCCGGCTCTCGCGCAGGTCACTCAACGTCAGGACGTCGTCGGGCCCGAGCCGGCCGCGGCACACCGCGATGGCGCGCTCGACGGTCTGGTCCATCGGGGCCTCCGCCGGGCTCCCCGTCCAGCGCTCCCCGTTGCCGCGGATCCACCCCGCGTCGAGGCGGCGCAGGCGGCGCAGGGTCTCGGCCGGCCAGGCACCGAACAGCGTGTAGTCGCCACCGAGGAGGTAGGAGCCCGCGCCGGCCTCGTCGGCATCGGCGAGGACGGCCTCGAGCGCCGGGAGATTGCCGTGGATGTCGTAGAGGATTCCGAGCACGGCGGTGGACGTCAGGAGCGCACGGGGGATGCGTCGAGCTCAGTGGCGAGCTCGTCCACCCGGTCCCGTATCTCGTCGCGGACGGCTCGAACCTCCTCCATCGGCCGTCCCTTGGGGTCGGGCAGGTCCCAGTCCAGGTAGCGCTTGCCGGGGATGTACGGACACTCATCCCCGCAACCCATCGTGACCACGACGTCGGCCCGCTCGGCGAGCTCGCGAGTCAACCTCTGAGGCGTCCGGTTCGATAGCTCGACGCCGACCTCGCGCATCGCCTCGACGACCTCGGGGTGGACCCGCTCGACCGGCGTGGTTCCCGCGGACAGCGCCTCGTGACGACCCTGCGTGGCGCGTTCGAGGAACGCGGCGCTCATCTGGGAGCGCCCGGCGTTGTGGAGGCAGACGAAGAGGACGCGAGCCATGTGGGCCGAACCCTACGGCCTCGGAACCTCCGCGAAGGCGATTTATCAACGCGGTCGGTGGAGGATGGGCCGTGCTGGGCTCGAACCAGCGACCCCCAGCTTGTCGAGCTAGGCGACGCCGTGGGTGTAGGGCCCCGGAAACCGCTCGGTTGCGGGCCTTTTGCCGGTCAGCGAGGGCGGCAGGCAGGGCGGATAGCGGCGGACTAACGCCGTTTTGGGGCGATTTGGGCACTCAAACGCCGTTTGTGCCCAACGGCTCCGCGAACTCCGCTGGGCCCAGGGACCCCGTCCAGCCCGACCCCTGCCCCGCCCTACGCGCTCAGTCTCCTGTGGTGGCGGCATCCGATGGCGGCATCCGCTTGCGCAGCTCTTCCTCAACTCTCTTCAGCTCTCGGTCGCCCGCCGCGTGCTGCAACACGATCTCACGAGCATGCTCGACCCTCCCTCGGAGCTGCGTCAGCACCTGCAAGTCCACGGGGGTACACCGTTCGCCGGGGCGGGCCATCGGTCCCGTGCGTTGGAGGTTGCTGAAGACGCCATCGACGATGGACCACTCCCAGGCCCTAACGGCCGCGGCGAAGGCCTGTCGCTGCTCTCTTCACGTTTCGAGCGGTGCCTGCCAGTCGAAGCGGTCCGGCCAGCGACCGCCCCGCTCGATCACCTCGATGACGGCGTCCAACACATAGAGGTCCCCTAGGATGACGCGGGATGCGACCGTGCGCTGGAGTCGCCGCTGATGCCAGGTGTCGTATGTGCCTATCGCGCCGGTGGCCAGTGCTCCCGCGATGGCCCCCAGCACGATCAGGACCGCTTCCATCGAGGGAGTGTGCGTGCGCCCGCAGACGACTCGACTCGAAGTGGTTCTCGCCAGGCTGGCCTGACTTGCCAGAAGTAGGGCGCTCGTCGGTGAGTGGGTGCCTTGTGCGGGCCCTCATCGAGCGGGCCTTCGCCCCCATTCCTGTCATCGAGCCAGCGCGGCCAGACTGAACCGCCCCGGGTTTGAGGGAGGCGGCGGTAGTGGCTGGGCGCGGCCGACCGCATCTCTGCATCGAGAACCTGTCGGCGCCCCGTCGGCTAGCACTGAGCGTCGTTTCGGCGAGCCACCAATCCTCTGGGCGCGAAACGCAGCGGCCGCAATCGCTTCGCACACGCTGGTGCTTTCCATCGCGAAGACCTGCCGATAAAGCCGAGGATGCGGGCGATCGTCTACGTCGACGGCTTCAACCTCTACTACGGGGCCCTCAAGGCTACGCCCTACCGCTGGCTGGACCTCGAGGCCCTGTGCACACGCCTCCTCCCCCGGGACGAGATTTCACTCATCCGGTACTTCACCGCCCCCGTTACAGCGCGACCGAGCGACCCAGACCAGCCGCAGCGCCAGCAGACCTACCTTCGCGCCCTGCGGACCAGTGCCAGGCTTTCGATTCACCTCGGCGAGTTCCGGACCCGCCGCGTTCGCATGGCGAGGGCGCAAGTACCCCACCACACCGTCCAGGTCCTGAAAACAGAGGAGAAGGGATCTGGACGTCAACCTTGCGAGCTACCTGCTGCTCGACGCCTTCCAGGGGCGCTGCGAGGTCGCGGTTGTCATATCGAACGACTCCGACCTTAAGGAGCCGATCCGACTGGCCAAGAACGACCTCGGGGTGAGCGTGGGCGTAATCAACCCTCATCCCCCCGAGCACCGGAGCCGTGACCTTCAGGCCACCTTCTTTAAGCAGATTCGCCAGGGAGCGCTCCGAGCGAGCCAATTCCCTCTGGTCCTGAACGATGCAACCGGCGAGATCCACAAGCCCGCGTCCTGGTAAAGACGTTCTCTTAGAACCGCAGAGGCCCGCCGGAGCGGGCCTCGCACCCAGCCACCGAAGCGGCTGGG
>JACCZP010000202.1 GCA_013695885.1 Thermoleophilaceae bacterium
ATCGGTGGCGCCGCCATCAACCGCAACTTCGGCCGGCGCATCACCTACCCCGGCGGCCGGGAGTCCGAGGACATCTACGAGCCCGGCGTCTTCTACTGCAAGGACGCGTTCCAGGGCCTCGACACGATGGACGAGCTGGTGGACGACGAGGCGCGGGCAGCGCTGGTCGACCGCATGCGCGGCGAGGCCCGCACGCTCCGGGAGAAGGGCGAGCGCAAGGACGACGGGCCGCCGACCACCGACGCGAGCGTGCGCTCGGAGGCGCGGACCGACGTGCCGATCCCGGAGCCACCGTTCTGGGGCGTCCGTGAGATCGAGGTTGACCTGGACGACGTCTTCCCGCACCTGGACCTGCACGTGCTGTTCAAGCTCCACTGGGGCGGGCGCGGCGTGAAGGGCAAGGAGTGGGAGCGCCTCCTCGACGACGACTTCAGGCCCAGGCTCGAGCGCATGTGGCGCGAGCAGGACTACCTGCGCCCGCGCGCGGTGCTCGGCTACTTCCCCTGCAACTCCGACGGCAACGACCTCGTCGTCTACGACCCCGAGGACCCGGCCGTCGAGCTCGAGCGCCTCGTGTTCCCGCGCCAGTCCGCCCATGACCGCCTGTGCATCGCGGACTTCTACCGCCCGCTCGACTCCGGCGAGCGTGACGTGGTGGCCCTCCAGGCCGTGACCGCCGGCTCCGAGGTCACCGAGGTCATGGCCCGGCTCGAACGCGAGGGCGAGTTCGCCGACCAGCTCTTCGTTCACGGCCTAGGCGTGCAGGTGGCCGAGGGCCTGGCCGAGTGGCTGCACTCCGAGGTGCGCCGCGAGCTCGGCATGGAGGCCGACCAGGGCCGGCGGTGGTCGTGGGGCTACCCCGCCTGCCCCGAGCAGTCCGAGCACGAGAAGGTCTACCGCCTGCTCGACGCGCCCGGCATCGGGCTCACCCTGACCGGCGGCTACGCGGTCGAGCCCGAGCAGTCGACGCTGGCGATCATCGCCCACCACCCGCAGGCGGTCTACTTCGGGATGAAGAGCGGCCGGCTGCCGAAGCAGACCGCCCCGGACCAGGTGATCGCCGACCCGCGTCGGCGCGCCGGCCATCGGGTGGGCGACGACGGCACGATCTGGTTCGACGACGACGCCGACTCCTACGAGGACTCACGCGAGGAGGCCATCGAGGAGAACGATCCGGATGTGGTCGCCGAGGCGGACGGCGCGCCGGCGGGCGCCGGCCGTGAGGAGAACGGCTCGGGGACGGATGCCACCAACGGGGCCGGGCGCTCGGGCGCTCCGGTCGGAGGGCGCGACGAGGAGTAACCCTCCCGCCTGCGGGTAGCCGACCCGCCACATGTCCTCCTGGATCAGCAGCTCACCGTTCACCTACCTCATCGTGTTCGCCTTCCCGGCGATCGACGCGGTGGTGCCGCTGCTGCCCGGCGAGTCGGTGATCGTGAGCGCGGCGGTGCTCTCCTCGAGCGGCCAGCTCGTCTTCGCGTTCATACTGGCCGCCGGGTTCGCCGGCGCGGTGGTCGGGGACTCGACGATGTTCCTATTGGGATCGAAGGCCGGGCGGCCACTGGCGAACAAGATCTTCCGCAGCGACAAGGCCCGCAGCCGCCTCGACTGGGCCGAGCACCAGCTCGAGGAGCACGGCGGTCGGCTGGTGGTGGCCGCTCGCTTCCTGCCCGGAGGGCGCACGGCCACCACGTTCGGGGCGGGAATGCTCCAGATGCGCTGGCGCAAGTTCATCGCCGCCGACGCCCTCGGGTCCGCCCTGTGGGCGGGACTCTTCGCGACGATCGGCTACATGGGCGGCCAGGCCTTCCAGGGCAGCCCGTGGAAGGGGATCGCGCTGTCGCTGGCGATCGCGCTCGGAATCGGCCTGAGCACCGAGGCGGTGCGGCGGGTCAGGCGGCGGGTGAAGCGAAGCCGGGACGACGGTTAGCGGCGTAGAGGCTTCGCCCCTGCCACGCGGCCTAGGCCTCGACCGACGCCTCCTCGCCGCGCTCGACCGTCTCGCCGATGATCTCCACCAGGCGCTCCCATAGCTCGCGCGGTACGTCGTGGCCCATCCCCTCGATGGTCACGAGCTCGGCCCCCGGTACCGCCGCGGCCGTGGCCTCGCCGCCCGACGGGGTGACGAGTGGATCGGCGTCCCCGTGGATCACCACGGTGGGCACGTCGACGGTCTCGAGCTGCTCGGTGCGATCGCCCGAGGCGAGGATCGCGGTGAGCTGGCGGGCGAAGCCGGCGGGGTCGTAGGCGCGGTCGTAGGCGAGGCCGGCGAGGTCGCGGACGCGGTCCTCATTCCACTCGAATCCCGGCGAGGCGATGAAGCGCCAGGTGCGCACCGTGCGCTCGATGGCCTCCTGGCGGCCGCGCGGCATCGGTGCGAGGAGTGCCTGCATGGCCTCGTCGGTGGGCTGGCCCACCGCGGGATCGCCGGTGGTCGACATGATCGACACCAGGCTCCGGACGCGCGCCGGGTGGAGGATGGCGACGGTCTGGGCGATCATCCCGCCCATCGAGACCCCGACGAGGTGGGCGGAGTCGAGGCCCAGGGCGTCGAGGAGGGACACGGTGTCGTCGGCCATGTCGTCGAGCGTGTAGACGGCGCCCGAGGTGTCGCCCGCCGTGACCGCCGCGAGGTCGGGCACGGGGGCCTGGTCGAGGTGGGACGAGAGGCCCACGTCGCGATTGTCGAAGCGGACGACATAGAGGCCGCTCGCGGCGAGAGCCTCGCACAGGCCGTCGTCCCAGAAGATCATCTGGGTGCCGAGGCCCATGATCAGCAGGACGGGCGGATCGCCCTCCTCCCCGAAGGTCTCGTAGGCCAGGGTCAGGCCGTTGGCCTCGGCGGTGTAGGGCTCCATCGCGTGGTTCTCCTGGCGTAGAAAGGGTGGGTCGGCCCGGCCCGGCGGGCTGCTCAGGCCTCGGCGCCCGCGCCGCCGAGCTGGACCGGCGCCGAGCGCATGGCCCGCAACCGCAGGTCGCGCCACGTGAGGCCCTCGCGCAGCAGCGCCGGGGTGCCCATGAACAGCGCGGTCGCGATCTCCACCGCCTGGAGGATGATCCCGTAGGCCAGGGCACCGGTGGCGCTGACGCCGTACGCGGTGAGGACCGCGACGCACGCGGCCTGGAAGACGCCGACGTTCGACGGCGTGGCGGGCAGCGCCGCGGTCACGTTCACCGCGAACAGCACCGCCGCCGCGGCCCAGAGCCCGGCCCGGCCATCGAGGTTGAGGGCGACGAGCAGCGCGTAGCACGAGAGCCACTGCACGACCCAGGCCGAGAGCTGGACGAACACGGCCCACGCCCCGAGTCGCGGACGGGCGAAGACCTTGAGACCGGTGCGCATCTGGGTCATGGCCCGGCGACCGAGTCCGACCACCGCGCGCACGCGCACCGACCGCGCCGAGGCGCCTCCGCGCAGAAGCGCCGGGGCGGCGAGCAGCCCCACAAGGACGAGGACCGGAGCCAGTGTGGCCACCACGAGCGCGTCCTCTCCACCCCGGAAGAGGCCGACGGTGGCGAACATGATCGCCCCGAGCAGGACGATGGCGAGGATGTTCAGGAGCGTCTGCGAGGCGATGGTGCCGAGCGCGACCGGAAGCCGATCGCTGACCCGGCCGAGGCGACGCGCCATCACGAACGCTCGCGAGGGCTCGCCGAGGCGGGCGGGCAGCGTGGCCGACATGAGCACGCCGATCGCGGTGGCGCGGGCGGTGTCGCGCCGGCGCACGCGCTCGCCAGGAAGCGCGGCGCGCAGGATCGCGTGCCATGCCTCGGCCCGCATGAGCATCGAGCCGCACATGAGCAGAAAGGCGGTGATCACCCAGAACGGGAGCGCGCCGACCAGCCGGCCGGCCACCCTCTCGAGGCCGATGCGCTGGAGGGCGAGGGCCGTGAGGCCCGCGGCGGCGGCCACCCCCACTCCGAGAGCGCCCTTGCGCGCCACCTCGAGACGCCGTCCGCGGCGGACCTCGGTGTGGGCTGGCTCCGGAGGCGGCAGGCGGCGGGCCGGCCGGCGCCGCAACCCGTCGGCGGGTCGCACGCCGACGATATCCGCGGCGCGCTCGACCACCTTCGCAGGCTCGGGAACGGCCAGCGCGTCCTCGTAGGCACCGAGCACCTCGCCCGCCACCCGGGGCCACGCGAAGCGCTCCGCCCGCTCGCGGGCGGCCGCGGACATGCGCGCGCGCCGGTCGGGGTCGTGGGCCAGGGCGTGGAGGGCGTGGCCTAGCTCGGCCGGGCGACCCGGCGGCACGAGCAGGCCCTCGCGACCGTCGCGCACAAGGTCGCGGTAGCCACCGATGTCGGATGCCACCACGGGCGTGCCCGACGCGAAGGCCTCGGTCAGCACCATCCCGAAGGACTCGCCGGACAGCGACGGGGCGCAGAGCAGGTCGGCCTCGTGCAGGAGCCGCCACTTCTCCTCCTCACTCACGCGCCCGGCCACCTCGACGCCCTCGGCGTCCACGAGGAAGGGCGCGAGCTCCTCGTGCGTCGCGCCGGCCACCACTAGCCGCGCGTCGACGCCGGTCGCGCGCAGGGCCTCGAGGGCGGGGAGCAGGACGGGAAGGCCCTTGCGCTCGTCGGCGCGACCCACGAAGAGCAGTCGCAGGTGGTCGGCCGCGGGCTTCGGCCCGGCCATTGCCCTGTTGAGGTGCACGCCGTTGGGTATGACCCGGTAGCGCCCGCCCCAGAAGCGCTCTCCGCGCCAACGCGCCGCCTCCGAGACCGCGATGCGCACCGCGAGGTTGTTGAAGCGGCGCTTGGCCCCGAGCACGTAGTTGGCCAGGAAGTGGGAGGTCACGCGCGTCGAGTAGCAGTGGAAGGTGCCGATAACCGGCACGTCGCGCACCGCGGTCATCGACCAGGAGACGACGGGCACATGGGGCTCGTGCACGTGCAGCACGTCGAAGCGCCCGGCGCGGATCTCCTTGCCCGGCACGTAGCAGGCGCCCGGGGTCAGCCCCATAGTCGAGGTGGCCCCGTTGGCGCCCCAGCTCACCGACCGCGAGATAGGCACCACGTACTCCGGGAGCGGGCGGGGGTCCGGCGCCACGCCGGCGTGCATGACGCGCGCGAGGCGGTCGTCGGGGTCATGCGGGGCGAACACCCGGACCTCGTGGCCCTCCTCGATGAGCTCCTCGGCGAGCGCCTCCACATGCCGTCCCACGCCCCCCAGGTAGGAGTGTGAGTAGGGGGAGACCAGTCCGACGCGCATCCGCGCGAGGGTAGAGGAGCAGGCGGCCGGTTCCCGGTCGGGAAGTGTGATCCCGATCACGTCGCCCGAGCGCGGCTTCGCCGCCATGCGCCACACTGGAGCCGATGGCCGCGCGCCACTATCTCAAGTACACGTTCCTCAAGCTCGACCCGGCGTGGCGGCGGCGCGCTCCGGAGGATCGCGCGCGCGACAAGCGCGAGTTCGCCGCCGCGCTGGCCGAGTTCGGGGAGGAGAACTTCGTGCGGACCTACTCGCTGGTGGGAACGCGCGGCGACGCCGACCTCGCGGTGCGCGCGTCGAGCCCACGCCTCGACGCCATCCACGAGCTGCACGTGCTCCTCAACCAGACCGGGCTCATGCGGTGGGCCGACGTGCCCCACTCCTACCTGGCCATGACCAAGCCGTCGGTGTACTCCGACGAGGAGGTCCCCCTCGCGCCGCGCCCGGGCAGCGACGCGCCGTACCTCATCGTCTACCCGATGTGGAAGAAGCGCGAGTGGTACGCGCTCCCCGGCGAGGAGCGCATGCGGATCATGCGCGGACACATCGAGGTGGGGCGCCGCTACCGCTCGATCGAGATCAACACCGCGTACTCCTTTGGCCTCGACGACCAGGAGTTCGTCGTGTCCTTCGACGCCCAGGACCCCGCCGAGTTCCTGGACCTGGTCCAAGAGCTGCGCGGCACGGAGTCGAGCGCCTACACCCTGAGCGAAACTCCTATCTTCACGTGCATATCCGCCTCGGTCGAGCGCGCGCTCAACGCGCTCGACGGCGAGGCGGTGGCAGTGAACCCGACCCCGGTGTAGGAGTCCGTCCATGCCCTCCGATCGATCGAACGGCGCCTCCGCCGGCGCGGGAGACCACGACGGGGTGCCCCCCGCCCCGCCCCATTCGGGCGCCCCCTCCCTCGAGCACGACTCCGAAGTCCGCGACGTCACCGTGATCGGCGCCGGTCCCGTCGGGCTCTCCACCGCGTTCTGGGCCGGGATGCGCGAGGCCTCGTCCCGCATCATCGACTCGCTGCCCGACCTCGGCGGCCAGCTCACCACGCTCTACCCCGAGAAGTGGATCTTCGACGTGCCCGGCTACCCGCGCGTGCTGGCCAAGGACCTCGTGGAGCAGCTCCGGCGCCAGACCCTCGACCAGTTCGACGTCCCGGTGCACCTCGAGACCACCGCCGACCGTGTGGAGTACGAGCCCGACCCCGAGGATCCCGAGCGGCAGATCATGCGCCTCGTCACCGACCGCGGCGACCTGCTCACCCGCACGATCGTCATCGCCGGCGGCCACGGCGCCTTCGAGCCGAAGAAGCTGCCGGGCTTCGACATGACCCCGTGGGAGGGTCGCGGCGCTCAGTACCTGGTGGGCGAGAAGGCGGCCTTCGCCGGCAAGCGCGTGATGATCGTGGGCGGCGGGGACTCCGCGTGCGACTGGACGGTGAACCTGCTGGACACCGCGGCCGACATCACGCTCGTGCACCGCCGCGAGGGCTTCCGCGCCCACGAGGTGACCGTGCGCGAGATCGAGGGCGCGCGCCTGGCCGGTCAGGTGGACGTGCGCACGCCGTACCAGATTCGCGAGGTGAGCGGCGAGCGCTCGATCGAGTCGGTCACGATCTTCCACTCGGAGACCGAGGAGGAGGTCGAGGTGCCATGCGACGCGATCCTGCTCCAGCTCGGCTTCAAGACTGCGCTCGGCCCCCTGAAGGCGTGGCCGCTCAAGGTCGAGAAGGGCGCTATCAAGGTCGACTCGCTGATGCGAACATCGATGGACGGCGTGTGGGCCGCCGGCGACATCACGACCTTCGACGGCAAGCTCAAGCTCATCGCCACCGGGTTCGCCGAGGCGGCGGTGGCGGTGGCCCAGGCCGTGCACCACATTCGGCCCGAGACGAAGCTCCAGCCGAAGTACTCGACCAATACCGGCGTGCCGGGTGCGGTGGAGGGGCAGGCGTGAGGCCCTACGAGTGCTCCCCACGGTCGCCCCGGGGCGGGGGCACCACCGTCGTCGACGAGTGTTCACTTGAGCCCCATATAGGGGCTCAGACTGCCACTCTTAGCTCTTCCCGAAGCCACGCCGGCGTTGCCGACGGAGGAACCCCTTGAACGCTGATGCTCAGGCCGCCGATGCGGTCCTCACCGAGCGCCGCGACGGGGTTCTCGTCGTGGCGCTCAACCGCCCCGACGCGCGCAACGCGGTGAACGCCGCGGTGGCGCAGGGGATCGCCGATGCGATGGAGGAGCTCGAGGGCGACGGCGAGCTGCGGGTCGGCGTGCTGACCGGCGCCGGCGGCACGTACTGTGCCGGCATGGACCTGAAGGCCTTCGTCCGCGGCGAGTCGCCCTACGTCGAGGGGCGTGGCTTCGCCGGCATCGCCCAGCAGCCCCCCGGCAAGCCGATGATCGCTGCCGTGGAGGGGCTACGCGCTGGCCGGAGGCTTCGAGGTGGCACTCGCGTGCGACCTCATCGTGGCCGCCGAGGACGCCCGCTTCGGCATCCCCGAGGTCAAGCGCGGCCTGTTCGCGGCAGGCGGCGGCCTGATCCGCCTGCCCAAGCGAATCCCCTACCACATGGCAATGGAGCTGGCGCTCACCGGCGACCCGGTGGAGGCCCCTCGGGCTCGGGAGCTCGGTCTGGTCAACCGCGTGACCGCACCGGGGAGGCCCTGTCCGCCGCCCTCGAGCTGGCCGCGACGATCGCCCGCAACGGCCCGCTCGCCCTCGACGCCTCGAAGCGGGTGGTCCAGGGGTAGGGGACGGCGCCAGGTCGGCGCGGGGTCCACCTCCAAGTAGCCTATCTCTGTCCCGTCCGAGATTGTCGAACGAGACTGCTAAGGTAGCCCGCGTGGACGACACCACCGTCCTACACGAGAGCCAGATCCCCGCGAACTCCGTCCGGGTGCCCGAGCCCGAGCCCGGCACCGCGACCATGGTGCACCGCTACCAGCAGGACCGAGCCGTGGTGCTGCACCCCGACGACTACGGACGGCTCATCGAAGATAGCCGCCTCGTCGCCTTCCTCGGCCAGGTTGAGCCGATGCCGCCCGCGACGCCGGTCGAGCGCAAGACCCACGCGCTGGTGAGCACCCCGGGTGCCGAGGCGCCGGTTCTTGAGGACTTCGACGCGCTGACGGCCTGGCTCGCCTACGCAGAGGAGTGATAGGCCGCGCGCGCTGGGCGCTTGCCCCCTACGCGCCGGCAGCCCCCTTTCGGCTCTACCCCGGACCCGGCGACCGCCCTCCCATCACCGTTGCCGACGCTACCGTGCTGCGCCGTGCCGCGCAGCGCGGCGGCGACGCCGAGATCACCGTCCTGACCACCGCGAAGGTGCGCCCGGTGCTCGTGATCGCCGACGCGGGCGCCAGCTTCGAGGATCCAGCGATCCTCGCACTGCGGCTCGTGCGCTTCTCCAAGCTCGACCCGGTCGAGCAGAACGCGACCCGACAGGGACAAGCGCCGCGCCTGGTTCATCTGCGTCCCGAGCGATTCCCCGGGCTGCCCGAAGAGAACGCCGCGCTCATCACCGACCTCGTGCGCATCGCCCACAGTGCCCTCGA
>JACCZP010000218.1 GCA_013695885.1 Thermoleophilaceae bacterium
CGCGAGAGTGGTGGCCATCCGGCGGCGGACTATAGACGCGCGGGCGGGCACCGGGCGGGTGGCCACGCGCTCCGGGCCCGGAGGCTCAGACGACCTGCCCGGCCGGCGCCAGCGACCCGCCGTCGCCCTCGACGGGGTGCTCGCCTTCGATGGGGTGCTCGTCGGTCACGGGGGGGGCGGCCAGGTAGTACAGGCGGAAGCGGCCGACGGCGAGCTCGTCGCCGTCGGCCAGGTCGCGCTCCTCGACGCGCTCGCCGTTGACGAACACGCCGTTCAGGCTGCGGTCGTCGAGCACCCGCGCCCCGCTCTCGGGCCTGTGGATCAGCGCGTGGCGGCGCGAGACGGTGGGGTCGTCGAACACCGCGTCGCACGCGAGCGAGCGGCCCAGCCGGGTCCACTCTCCCGCGAGCACGAGCGTCCTGACGGTGCCGCCGTCCTCCATCCACGCGAGGTGGTGGACCGCAGGATCGGACTCGGCCCGAGCGCCGGCCAGCCACGCGGGGCGATCGAAGGCCGGCGAGCGGCTCGGCTCGGCTCGGCCGTGCTCGGCGAACAGGGAGGAACGGGTGAAGCTCGTGCTGTCGCACCGCGGACAGCTCGGCACGAGGTCGCGCTCGTGGAGGGCTACGGCGACACCACACGACTCGCAGCGGAAGGTGCCTCCACCGGCGAGCGTGCCCTGTGTGAACGATTGCATGGGTGCTCCTCTCTTTCCCTCGGCACCACCGTATCGCGAAGGACTCCCCGCCGGAGCGGCGAAGCAACCCGCATGCGACCGAGCCTCGAGTCGATGCTCCTGCGCAAGGGACTGGGGAGCATGGCCGTCAGCCGCGAGCACTGCCGGGCGTGCCGCCGCACGCCGCTCGCCGGAGAGCGGGTGTACATACTGTCCTCGGGGCGGACGGTGTGCGCGCTCTGCCGCGCGCGGCTTCCAGAGGACAAGCGCGAGGGTGCGGAGGCGCACCTCGTCCACGCCGCCGAGCGTCCGCTCGCGGTGCGCAGCCTGCCCGTCTAAGGACGCTCCCCGCCATAGACTCCCTGCGCCGTGATCCCGGTGTCGAGCCACGTGATCGTCTCCGCCTCCCGCGAGGAGGTCTTCGACTTCCTCGGCGACCTCGCGAACCGCGCCGCGTTCGCCGACCACTTCATGAAGGACATGCGTCTGACGCGCCCGCGCTCCTCGGGCCGGGGGGCGGCGGTGCGCTTTCGCATCGACCTCCCCTTCGCCGGCACCTGGGCGGAGACGGCGCTCACCCAGAGTGACCGCCCTCGCCGTCTGGTGGAGGAGGGGCGGTTCGGCCGCCAGGGCCGCAGCCGGACGTGGACGGTCTGGGAGCTGACCTCGGAGGGCCCCGGCTCCACTCGCGTGGACGTGACCGCCGCCACCGAGCCGGGGACCCGCGTCGACGCCATGCGCGAGCGCTTCGGGTCCCGCCGCTGGTACCGCTCTCAGCTCGCCGCCGCGCTGCGCCGACTGCGCCGGGTGTTCGAGGACGACCGCGACCGGCCCCTCGCCCGGGTGGGCGTGGCCGGCTACGAGTCGCTCAAGGCGCCCCGCTTCGGGGCCTAGACTCCCGCGCCGCATGAGGCCCCGCCCCTTCGTCTGCGCTCTCGTCCTGGCCCTCACCGTGGGTGGATGCGTGTTCAAGCCGCCCGGCGAGGCCACCGAGGTGGACAAGCAGCGCATCGCCGAGGGCAAGTACGAGCCGGGCTCGGAGCCGGTCCGCGAGGGCCTCGGAGTGGGGATGGAAGGGATCACCTACACGGTCTTCCTCACACGTCAGCTGAACCCCGCCGACCCCGAGGACCGCGACTACCGCATCGGCCCGCCCGCCCCGCCGATGAGCGCGAACTTCGGCGTGTTCCTCCAGGCCTGCAACGACGGGAAGAACCAGGCCCTCGCGGCCGAGAAGTTCACGGTCATCGACTCGCAGGGCATCCGCTACGAGCCGAAGAAGCTCACCCAGGACTCGATCTTCGCCTACCGCCAGCAGCGGCTCCCACCCCAGACCTGCATCCCCGGGGCGCTGACCATCGCCAGGGCCGCGCCCGCCGGGGGTGCGCTGGTCGTCTTCCAGCTTCCCCTGGCCGCCACCGAGAACCGGCCGCTCGAGCTCGAGATCGAGCCTCCGTCGGGCAAGGGACCCCCGGCCAAGGTCGAGCTCGACATCTAGCGCCGGCGCCCGCGTGCGGGCCCCAGCCCCGCCTTCAGCACCTCGCGCGCCGCCGGAGCGGCGCTCTCGCCGCCGGCACCGGCCCTGACCAGCATGACCGCCACGGCGATGCGCGGCTCCCGGGCCGGGGCGAAGGCCGTGAACCAGGCGTCGGTGTCCGAGGCGTCCGACTCCGAGGTCTCTCCCGGCGCCTCCGAGGTGGTGTCCTCGAGCTCCGCGGTGCCGGTCTTGCCGGCCACCCGCACGCCGCGCAGCGCGGCCCGCTCGCCGGTGCCGTCGCGCACCACCTCGACCATCATGCGGCCGAGCGTGGCCGCGACCTCCGGGGAGGTCACCCGCACGCTCGAGGCCCGGCGTCCGGCCACGGGGAGGACGCTCGGCTCCAGGCGTCGACCGCCCGCGGCCACCGTCTGGGCCACCGACGCCATGCGAAGCGGGGTGGTGAGCAACCTGCCCTGCCCGATCGCGGTCGACCCGAGGGCCAAGGGGGATCCCAGCTCCCCGCGGCGCGGCAGAGGACTCTCGATCGCTCCCCGCACCGAAGGGGACTCTCCGAACCCGTAGCGCCGCGCCGTGGCCAGCAGCCGGCGCGCGCCCACGCGCACCCCGAGAGGGGCGAAGACCGAGTTGCACGACTGCGCGAAGGACTCGACGAAGGTCCCTCCGCAGCTCTCGCCGT
>JACCZP010000254.1 GCA_013695885.1 Thermoleophilaceae bacterium
GTCTACGTGGCCGACGCCACGCGCGGCCGCATCGAGGTCTACGACAACGCCCGCAACGGCAACGCCTTCCTGCGCTCCATCGGCGAGCGCGAGCTCGTGAGCCCCACGGGGGTGGCGGTGGACAACCGCAGCCGCATCTACGTCTCCGACGCCGGCCGCAGCGCGGTCGTGCAGTTCGAGTCCCTCGCCGACGACGCGGTCCGGCGGCGGACCTTCACCTTCCCGGCCGCCGGGCCCGAGGGCGGCGGCGGCGCCCCTCGCGGGCTCGACGTCGACCTGAGCGCCCAGGTGTACGTGGCCGATCGCGGCACCGGCCGCGTCCAGGTGCTCCAGATCAAGGGCCGCGACCTGGTCGGCCTCTCCGAGGTCGCGTCCTCGCTGGGTGAGATCGAGGGCGTGACGCGCGACACCAAGGGGCGCATCTACGTGTCCTCGGACAACGAGGAGAGCGGCGAGGTCCGGGCCATCGACGAGAAGGGCCAGGTTCTCCGGGTGGTCGCCCCGGCCGGGGGCCGTGAGGAGATCGAGGGAGACAAGGACGAGGAGAAGTTCGAGCCCGCCGCGGGCGGCACGGTGAACAGCCCCAAGCAGCTCGCCCGTGACCGCCTCGACCGCATCGTGGTCGCCGACGCCGGCAACGATCGCGTCCAGGTGTTCGCCGGGTACGACCAGGGCAACGCGCTGCTCGCCTCGTTCGGCGTGAGCGGCGCAGGCGGCGGCCAGCTCCAGGACCCGAGCGGCGTGGCCACCGCCCCGGGTGCCCTGCTCTACGTCGCGGACGCCGGGAACCAGCGCATCGTCCGGCTGCGCATGGACGACGAGAACGGCGACGGCATCTTCGACGCCTCGCCGGCCGCGGCGCCCACCGGCCCGTCCGGGTGCACCGGGCCGAGCCGGGGGCAGCGCGACGCCAACGGCGACGGCTGCGCCGACCCCGTGAGCCGGATCACCGCTCCGCTGGCCCGCACCTACCGCGCCGGTGACGCGCCGACCATCGTCGCCGGCCGCGCCAGCGCCGACGCGCTGGGCGTGAGCCGGGTGGAGGTGTCGCTGGCCATCCGCCGCGGCGGATCCTGCCTCTACTACGCCCGCGGGCGCTTCAGCCGCCGGGGCTCGTGCGCGCAGCCCCGTTACTTCGCGGTCAGCGGCCGCGAGCGCTGGCTGACCCGCGTGCGCCTGAGCCGGCCCGGCACCTACGAGGTCCGCAGCCGCGCCACCCAGCAGGGCGGCCTGGTCGAGTCCGCCCAGACCAGCGAGAACCGCCGCAGTTTCCGCATCAGCCGGCAGCGGGCGGCGCCCGAGCGCAGCCGCGCGGCCGGGCCTCGCAGCCGCTGAGCGCTCCACTCCACGGAGGGCGGGCGATCGCTCGCCGCCTGAGCGCCCACGGCGTCTCGAAGCTGTTCACGCTGTCCGGGGGCCACCTCTTCTCGATCTACGACGGTTGCCGCGAGCAGGGCATCGACATCGTCGACACCCGCCACGAGCAGTCGGCGGCGTTCGCGGCCGAGGGTTGGGCGAAGGCCACGCGCGAGCTCGGTGTCTGTGCGCTCACCGCGGGCCCCGGTGTCACCAACGGCCTGAGCGCGGTGGCCTCGGCCCAGGCCAACTCCTCGCCGGTGCTGGTCCTCGGCGGGCGCGCCCCCGCCGGGCGGTGGGGGCAGGGCTCGCTCCAGGAGATCGACCACGTGCCCGTGGTCAGGCCGCTCACCAAGCTGGCCCGCACGGCGTCCTCCCCCGACGAGATCCCGGCCCTGGTCGACGAAGCGGTGCGTACGGCGCTCACCCCACCCATGGGACCCGTCTTCCTCGACTTCCCGCTCGACCACGTGTTCAGCGAGCTCTCCACGAGCGACGGCCTGGACGACGTCCCGGCTGCTCCCGAGCCACTGGCCGCGCCCGACTCCCCCGACCTCGATCGTGCCGCAGAGCTGCTTCGCGCGTCCGAGCGCCCCGTGGTCATGGCCGGCTCGGGCCTGTACTGGGCACGCGGCGAGGACGCGTTGCGCCGGCTCTGCGACGAGGTGGAGGTGCCGGTCTTCCTCAACGGGCTCGCTCGCGGGTGCGTCCCGGCGGACCATCCCGCGTTCTACTCTCGCGCGCGCGGAAAGGCGCTGCGCGAGGCCGATGTGGCATTGGTGATCGGCGTGCCGATGGACTTCCGGCTCGGCTTCGGGCAGTCGTTCGGCGAGGAGACCGAGGTGGTTCTGATCGGGTCGAACGCCCCGGAGGCCCGACCCCCGCGGGCGGTGGCCGCCGAGCTGTGGGGATCGGTCCCCGACGCGCTCGAGCGCCTGCGGGAGGGGTCAGCGGGCAAGGCCGACCACTCCCGGTGGCTCTCAGAGCTGACCGCGGAGGAGAACGACCGGCGCGTGGCCGAGGACGAGGAGCGCTCCGACGAGCGCGCGCCGCTTCACCCCATGCGCATCTACCACGAGCTAGGCGCCATGCTGGCCCGCGACGCGATGGTGATCGGCGACGGGGGCGACTTCGTGTCCTACGCCGGCCGCGTGGTGGAGTCCTACTCGCCGGGCTGCTGGATGGATCCGGGACCGTACGGATGCCTCGGCGCCGGCCCCGGCCAGGCCCTGGCGGCCGCGCTGGCCCACCCCGACCGCCAGATCTGCCTGCTGCTCGGCGACGGCGCCTTCGGCTTCGCCGGCATGGAGTTCGAGAGCATGGCCCGCCACGGCACGCCGGTCGTCGGGGTCATGGGCAACAACGGCATATGGGGGCTCGAGAAGCACCCGATGGAGATGCTCTATGGCTACTCGGTGGCCGCGGACCTCCAGCCCGGACTGCGCTATGACCGCGTGGTGGAGGCCCTCGGCGGGCACGGCGAGCTCGTGGAGCGCCCCGAGGAGCTGCGTCCGGCGCTCGAGCGCGCCTTCGCCACCGAGCGCCCCGCGCTGGTCAACGTGCTCACCGATCCCTCGGTGGCCTACCCGCGGCGGTCGAACCTGGCCTGAGGGCAGCCCGGCAGGGCGACCGGCGGGCGACCCCGTGTCTCAGGTGTGCGGCT
>JACCZP010000259.1 GCA_013695885.1 Thermoleophilaceae bacterium
CCGGCGAGGAGCGCGCGGAGCCAGGCTCCCGCCCGGGGGATCACCCCGCCGCCGCGCCGGTCCTCACGCCGGGGCCGGCGCCACGGCGCGCATCGCGCGCTCGATCAGCTCGGCATCAGCGTCGGAGACCGGGCGCAGCTGTCCCTGGAAGGCCAGCGTCCAGTTCTCGGCCGGCCACTTGCGGGCGTGCTCGAGCTCGGGCGCCAGCTCCTCGGCGGGCGCGAAGTCCTTCTCCTCGAGCACGAGCTCCGGCTGGGAGGGAAAGCGCCACGGGTAGTCGTCCGCCTTGCCGGGCTTTCCCGGCCAGATGCGCGTGCGGTCCTCGTAGAGCCCGCCGGTGATCCGAGCGATGGCGCCGAGCGCCTTCACCACGGTCACGTAGAAGATCACGCGGTCGCCGGGCTCGATCCGCTCGGCCATGCGCCGCCGGCGTTCCTTGAGTCCGACCACCGAGAAGCCGATCTCCCGCGAGGCACGGAAGTTCTCGAGCGAGCCGGTGAGGACCCAGGTCGTGGGCGAGGGCTCATCCACGACCCGAGGGTACCGCCGCCGGTCGCCCGGCCGCGAGCACGCGTGGGGTAGGGCAATCCGCACTCTTCGAGGCCCGCCGCCCCCCGTCCCGCCCCGGTCAATCGATCGGGATGTCCTCCACCCTCGTCTGCCTCGCGCGGCCGTCGAGGCGTTCGAGGTAGCGATCGATCAGCGCGCGCAGCGCCAGCAGCACCTCACGCAGGAGGGCGGTGAACTGCTGCTGGAGCTCGCGCGGCACCGCAGCCCGCACGGCGTCGAGGATGGTGAGGAGGACCGAGAGGTCCGGCAGGGTGCGAGGTGGGGGTGCAGCGGAGAAGCCCGCGCCCGGGTCGTCGAACTCGGGCTCCGCCCGGCCGAAGTCGCGCGCGGCGGATCCCTCTCGGGTAAAGCCCTCGCCGACGAAGCCCTCGCCGACGAACCCCTCATCGGCGAGGCGGCGTGCGTCGCGGGCCTCCCACTCGACGTCGAGGCCCTCACGCTGCGCGTCGTCCAGCCGACGGCGCTCGCGCCGCCCCGGCCTCGGACGGTCGTCGGGACGATCAGGCCCGGCCATCGTCGCCTCGCTCGAACAGCACCTCGAGCGTGCCGTCCTCGAACGACGCCCCGCGCGGCCGGTAGGTCGCCATCGCTCGCGGCAGGACGATCGTGCGCTTGTGCGGTCCTGCCCGGACCACGACCTCCAGGCCGATCTTTCGCAGGGAGATCTCGTCCTTGCCGCTGAACGGGATCGGCAGCCGCAGCCGCGCCTCGCCGTTGACGGCCACGAGCTCCTGGGAGAGGTCCTCGTGCAGCACCTTCGCCGCGTCGATCTCCTCGAACAGCTCCTCTCCGAGGCGATCGAGCATCTCGGGCCCGATCACCTCCTGCTCGAGCCACGGCGCCACGAGGATCGGCACGGGCGCGAACGCCGAGCGCACCAGGTCCATGTGCTCGAGCTGGGCCTCTCGCCAGGCCGCGAAGTAGCCCTCGCCGGTCTCCTCGGGCAGTACGCGGTTGACCACGACGGCGTCGGTGAGGTACCCGTAGAGGTTCAGGTACGTGAACGTGCGCATCGCCTCCTTGATCACCATGCGGTCCGGGTTCATCACGAGCCGGACCGAGGTGGAGGACCGGTCGCGCAGGATCTCGTTCATGTCCACCAGGCTCTCGACCAGTCGCCGGACGTCGTCGAACACGGCCTCGTCGGGAAGCGATAGGTCGAGGAGGCCGCGGGCGAAGGGCCGGGCCGCGGAGACGATCCGCCTCTCCCACGGGAAGACCTTCTCGAGCCACCAGCGCGCCACGTCCGGGAACGAGAGAAGGCGCAGCGTCTCGCCCGTGGGCGCGCAGTCCACGACGACCACGTCGAACTCGGCCGCGTCGTGGTGGCGCTTGATCTGGAGCAGGGAGAACAGCTCGTCCATGCCGGGCGGCACGGTCAGCTCGTCGGCGGAGATGGGGTCGACGCCGCGCTCGGAGAGCAGCTCGCCGAGCCATTTCTGGACGGCCGACCAGTTGCGCTCCATCTCCTCTTGGGCCTGGACCTCCTGGCCCCAGAGGTGCTCGCCGCACTGCGTGGGTGTCGAGCCGAGCTCCTCCTCGAGGGAGTCCGACAGCGAATGCGCCGGGTCGGTCGAGAGCACGACGGTGCGCAGCCCTGCCCGGGCGCAGCGGCGGGCGGTGGCCGCGGCGACGCTGGTCTTGCCGACCCCACCCTTCCCGGTGTAGAGGATGGTGCGCGGGGCCAAGCGTTGATCGTAGCCCGGAAGCGAGGCCTTCCGGGCGGGCGGCCGGGCCGGGCCGGGACCCTCGAAGAGCCCCGGCCCGGCGGGTGATCCGCCCGCGTCCTAGGTGCTACAACTTCGTCCGACCCCACGGCTCGCTCAGCCGCCAGCCGCCCGGAGCACGGCTCGCCGT
>JACCZP010000291.1 GCA_013695885.1 Thermoleophilaceae bacterium
GCCGTACATCGGCACCTGGTAGAGCGACTTGCGCGCCCGCTCGACGCCCTTCTGGATCGCGAGGGGAACCTCGTTGGCCTTGCCGTAGCCGACGCCCACCATCGAGTGCTCGTCGCCGACGACCACCAGCGCGGTGAACGAGAACCGCCGGCCGCCCTTGACCACCTTGGCCACGCGGTTGATCTCCACCACCCGCTCCTGGAGGTCGTGGCCGGTGGGGCTCTGGCCGCGGTCGCGGCGCTGCGTGGTGTCGCGGGCGGACATGGACGGAGGAGGGTAGCGGTCGCCCTAAGCCGCGGAGAAGCGGCGCGCGAGGGGCATCAGAACGCGAGGCCGCCCTCACGGGCGCCCTCGGCCAGGGCGCGCACGCGGCCGTGGAAGCGGTATCCGCCGCGGTCGAAGACGCAGGTCTCGGCGCCGTGCTCGCGGGCGCGTGAGGCCAGCAGCTCGCCGGCACGGCGGGCCTGGTCCATCGGCGGGAGGTCGCGCAGCTCGGGCTCGATCCAGTTGACCGCGGCCACCGTGTGGCCGCGTACGTCGTCGATGAGCTGGGCCTGCATCCCCCGGTTCGAGCGGAACACCGACAGCCGCGGGCGCTCGGCCGAGCCGTGCACCTTCGCGCGGACCCGGTAGCGCCGGCGGCGGCGGCGCGAGTGCTTGGTCGACTGGCTCATGCGCGCTTGCCCACCTTCCGCACGATGTGCTCGCCCTGGTAGCGGATGCCCTTGCCCTTGTAGGGCTCCGGCGGGCGAACCTTGCGGATGCGGGCGGCGATCTCCGACACCCGCTGCTTGGAGATGCCCCGCACCACGATCTGCGTCGGCACCGGCACCTCGAACTCGATGTCCTCGGGGGGAAAGATCGGCACCTGGTGGGAGTAGCCCACGGAGAGGCTGAGCGTCCTGCCCTGGAGGGCGGCGCGGTAGCCGACACCCTGGATCTCGAGGCGCTTCTCGTACCCGTCGGTGACGCCCTGGACCATGTTCGCGATCAGCGACCGTGTGAGCCCGTGCAAGGCGCGGTGCTCGCCCCGGTCGGTGGGCCGGCTGACCGTCAGCTCGCCGCCCGACTCGGCGATCTGCATGTCGCGCGACACGCGCTCCTGGAGCTCGCCCTTCGGGCCGTTCACGCGCACGAGGGCGGGCTCGATCTGCACGCTCACGCCGGCGGGCACGGGGATGGGCTGTCGTCCGATGCGGCTCATGGCTTGGAGGGACCTACTGGACCGAGGCTACGACCTCGCCGCCGACTCCCGCGGCGCGGGCCTCGTGACCGGTCATCACCCCGCGCGAGGTCGAGATGATCGCGGTGCCCATGCCTCCGAGGATCTTGGGTACCTGGCCGGCCCCGACGTAGGTCCGCCGGCCGGGGCGCGACACGCGGTCGAGCTTGAAGATCACCGGGCGGCGGTTCTCCGTGTACTTCAGGCGCACGCGGATCACCTCGCCCACGCGGGCGGGCTCGACGGAGTAGCCCTCGACGTAGCCCTGCTCGGTGAGGATGCGGGCCAGCTCGGCCTTGAACTTCGAGGCCGGGATGTCCACCACGTCCTTGTCCGAGGAGAGCCCGTTGCGGATGCGGGTCAGGAAGTCGGCTATCGGGTCGGTCATCGACACGGCGGCCTCCTACCAGCTCGACTTGACGAGGCCGGGCACGTAGCCCTCGTGGGCCATCTCGCGGACACAGATGCGGCAGAGCCCGAACTTGCGCAGGTAGGCGCGTGCCCGGCCGCAGCGGCGGCAGCGCGTGTAGTTGCGCGTGGCGTACTTCTGGGGGCGCTCGGAGCGCACCCACTGCGAGGTCTTGGCCATCTAGAGGTTGCTCCTGTCGGTGGTGTGAAGTCGGGGCGCGGTCGCCGGGGCCACTAGATGCTCCCTGCGTCGGTCTCGTCGCCGCCGGCCGCGGTGGCCTCCGGGGCGACGTAGGCGTCGGGCTGCTCCTCGCGGAGCTCCTGGTAGCCGGCCTCCTCGGCCTCCACCCGCTCGCGCGCGTCGGCGCGGCGGCGCTGCTCCTCCTCGGGCGTGGCGTCGGTGACCGGACGGTCGCCACCCGGGCGGCCCTCGCGGGCGAACGGCATGCCGAAGGCCTCGAGCAGCGCGAAGGCCTCGAGGTCCGTCTGCGCGGTCGTGGTCATGACCACGTCGAGGCCGCGCACCTGGTCGATCGAGTCGTAGTCGATCTCGGGAAAGATGATCTGCTCGCGGATGCCCAGGGAGTAGTTGCCTCGGCCGTCGAAGGAACGCGGGTTCAGCCCACGGAAGTCGCGCACCCGCGGCAGCGCCACGCTCATGAGCCGGTCGAGGAACTCGTACATGCGGGCTGCGCGCAGGGTGACGGCCAGGCCCACCGGCATCCCGTCGCGGATCTTGAACCCGGCGATCGACTTCCGCGCCGGGCGCACGTTCGGCTTCTGTCCGGCGATGGTGGACAGCTGCTCGGTGGCGGCCTCGAGCATCCGCGAGTCCTGCTTGGCGTCGCCCACGCCCATGTTCACGATGATCTTCGTGATCCGGGGCGCCTGCATCGCGCTCGAGTAGCCGAAGCGCTCGACGAGCGCAGGGGCGATCTCGCTCTGATAGCGCTCCTTGAGCCTGGGGACGATCGAGGCGGTCGCGACGGGCATCAGTCGATCGCCTCCCCGGAGCGGCGCGCGACCCGAGCGCGGCGGCCGCCCTCGCGCGAGATCCCGACACGGGTGGCCTCGCCGCTCTTCGGGTCGAGCAGCATCACGTTCGAGACGTGGATCGGGCCCTCGTCCTCGATCACGCCGCCGGTCTCGGACGCGCGTTGGGTGTCGGCGAGCGTGCGCGGGCGCTGATGGCGCTTGCGCATGTTCGCGCCCTCCACGTACACGCGGGAGCGCTTGGGCTCGACCGACTTGACCTCTCCGGTCTTTCCCCGGTCCTTGCCGGCGATGACCTTGACCACATCGCCGCGGCGGATCTTCGGCCCCTTGCTCACAGGACCTCCGGGGCGAGCGAGACGATCTTCATGAAGTTGCGCTCGCGCAGCTCGCGCGCTACCGGGCCGAAGATGCGCGTGCCTCGCGGGTTTCGCTGAGGGTCGATGATCACCGCGGCGTTCTCGTCGAAGGCGATGTAGGTGCCGTCGTCGCGGCCGAACTGCTTGCGGGTGCGCACCACCACGGCGGAGACCACCTCGCCCTTGCGGACCGCCCCGTGGGGGATGGCCTGCTTCACGGTGCCGACGATCACGTCGCCGACGCCGGCGTAGCGGCGCTTCGAGCCGCCGGACACCCGGATGCACAGGAGCTCACGAGCGCCGGTGTTGTCGGCGATGCGAAGGCGGGTCTCGGCCTGGATCATCGGGCCCTCCTCAGCGCACGCGCTCGGTGACCTCGACGAGGCGCCACCGCTTCGTGGCGCTCGTGGGCCGGCTCTCGACCACCCGCACGGTGTCGCCCGCGTTCGCCTCGCCCAGCTCGTCGTGGACGCGCAGCTTGGTGGACTCGCGGACGATCTTCTTGTACACGCGGTGGCGGCGGGTCACGTCGATGCGCACGGTGATCGTCTTGTCGGCCTTGTCGGAGACCACGAGCCCCTCGCGCACGCGACGGCGTCCGGGCTCGGAGGCATCCGGGGTGCTCGGCGCGGCGACGGTCGAGCGCTCGGCGCGCTTGACACGCTCGCGCTCGCGTCGGCGGCGGCGCTCCGCGGCCTTCTTCTTGCGCACCTCGGGCTGCTGGCGCGGAGCGGGAACCTCACTCATCGCGCTGCCTCCGGAGCTCGCGGTCGACATCGATGTCGCGCTGGCGCGCGATCGTCAGCCCGCGCGCGAGGTCGCGCTTGGCGCCCGTCATCCGCGCGGTGTTCTCGAGCTGGCCGGTGGAGTGCTGGAAGCGCAGGTTGAAGACCTCCTGGCGGCGCTCGCCGATGAACTCCACGAGCTCAGGGTCCCCGTAGGCGTGCACGTCGCTCGCCCTCATCCCGTCGCCGTCTCCGACTCGGCGCCCTCGCGGAGGACGAACTTGGTCTTCACCGGGAGCTTGTGGCCGGCCAGGCGCATGGCCTCGCGGGCCAGCGGCTCGGGCACGCCGGCGAGCTCGAACATGACCCTTCCGGGCTTGACCACCGCCACCCAGCCCTCGGGTGAGCCCTTGCCGGAGCCCATGCGGGTCTCGGCCGGCTTCTGCGTGAACGGCTTGTCCGGGAAGATCGTGATCCACACCTTGCCGCCGCGCTTGATCTTGCGGGTCATCGCGATACGGGCGGCCTCGATCTGGCGGTTGGTGATCCAGCCGCGGTCGAGGGCCTTCAGTCCGTACTCCCCGAACTGCACGGAGGTGTTGCCGCGAGAGAGGCCCGCGCGGCGGCCACGGTGCTGCTTGCGGAACTTGGTGCGCTTGGGCTGGAGCATCAGGGGCTCGGGACGTTCGGATCCATCGTGCCGCTGCCACGCTCCGAGGCCTCGCTTCCGGGGCCGGCCTTCGCGCCCCGGCCGCCGCGGCTCCCGCCGGGCTGGCCGGCCGGTGCGCCCTCACCGGGGCTGCCCGGACCACCGGGGCCGCCCGGAGCACGTCCGGGCTGGGGAC
>JACCZP010000320.1 GCA_013695885.1 Thermoleophilaceae bacterium
GCCACCACGACGAGGTCGGCCGCGAGCTCCTCGCCGTCGTCCAGGCGCACGCAGCCCTCCTCGATGGCGGCGGCGCCCCGCCCGAGCCGAGCCGAGAGCCCCAACTCGGCCAGGCGCGCCGCCAGGACGGCGCTGGCCGCCGGATCGAGCTGCTGGGGCATCAGCCGGTCAGCCAGTTCGACGGCGGTGACCTCGACCCCGTGGGCCACGAGCCCCGCGCCCGCCTCGAGGCCTAGCAGGCCCCCGCCGATGACCACCGCACGGCGGGCCGAGGCGGCCGCCGCGGCGATGCCGTCGGCGTCGGCGGTCGTGCGAAACACATGGACGTGTGAGCGGTCGGAGCCCTCGATCGGCGGCATCAGCGGGCGCGAGCCGGTTGCGATCACCAGGGCGTCGAAGCGGTGGCGCGCCCCCGCGGCGTCGGTCACGACACGGTCCGCGAGGTCGATCGCCGTGGCGGGCGCGTCCGCGCGCAGGTCGACTCGGCTCGTCTCGTACCAGTCGGCGGGCCGCATCTCGACCTCGTCGCGAGACGCTGTCCCGGCCAGCACCTTGGACAGGAGGATGCGGTTGTAGGTGGGCCCGTCCTCCTCGCCGAGCATGGTCACCCGCCAGCTGCGGGGCGCGCGTGCGACCACGTTCTCGGCCACCTCGAGGCCGGCCATGCCGGTGCCCACCACGACCATGCGGCTCGTGTCCTCGCGCGGCGCCCGGCCCGCGCGGTTGCGCTCGCTGGCTCGCGCCGGCAGGGACGCGTCCCGGGCCTCGCGAGCGCTCACGCGCACCGCGCACGCCTTGAGCTCGGGCTGGTGCGAGACCGGGTCGAAGCGCCCGTGCGTGGCCGCGTTGGCCTGGCCGGCGCCGGGCGGCGCGTGCAGCGTGCCCCAGTGCATCGGGGCGAAGCAGACGCCGGCCTGCAGCTCCTCGGACACTCGCGCGCGGAGCTCGACCTCGCCGCGCCGCGAGGTCACCACCGCCATGTCCCCCTCCTCGATGCCGAGTCGTTCAG
Organism: Thermoleophilaceae bacterium; assembly: GCA_013695885.1. Lineage (GTDB taxonomy): Bacteria > Actinomycetota > Thermoleophilia > Solirubrobacterales > Thermoleophilaceae > JACCZP01. The sequence goes on from JACCZP010000320.1 coordinate 1,010, forward strand.
CGTCGGGCGGCGCCAGCTCCACGAACGGCTCGGGGTCGCTGCGCACGAGCCCCTCGGACTTGCCGGTGCGGGTCATCGTGTGCCAGTGGTTGGCCACCCGCCCCGTGGTCAGCAGCAGCGGGTACTCGTGGTCCGGCGCCTCGGCGGGATCGGCGTGCGGGCTTGGCGCGAAGCGCGCGCGGCCGTCGGGCGTGGGATAGCGGTGATCGGCGTAGAGCCGGCGCGGCTCCGAGGCGGCGCCGCCCGCCGGGAACGGCCACTGCACGCCCCCCGGCGAGCGGTCGAGGACGGCGTGGCTCAGGCCGCTCTGGTCGCACACCCGCCCCGCGGTCGCGGCGGCCACCTCGTCGTAGACCGCCGCCGTGTCGGGCCAGGCGAAGGCCTCGCCGAAGCCGAGCTCGGTAGCCAGACGGGCGAAGATCCGCCAGTCCGGCAGGGCGGAGCCGGGCGGGTCGAGAGCGCGCCGCATGAGCCCGATGCGCCGCTCCGAGTTGGTCATCACCCCGTCCTTCTCGAGCCACGAGGCGGCTGGCAGCACAGCGTGGGCGAGCGCCGAGGTCTCGGTCGGGTGGTAGGCGTCCTGCACCACCACGAGCTCCGCCCGCTCGAGCGCGGCCCGGGCCTGCACCGAGTCCGGCATCGAGACGAGCGGGTTGGTGGCGGCGATCCACACCGCCTTGACCGTGCCCTCCTCGAGCGCCTCGAACAGCTCGACGGCGGTCAGGCCCGGCTGAGCGGAGATGCCCGGGGCGCCGGCCGGGACGCGCCAGCGCCGCTCCATCTCCGCGCGGTCCTCGGCCGACTCGACGAGCCGGTAGCCCGGAAGCGTCTGCGCAGCGCCCCCGACCTCGCGACCGCCCATCGCGTTCGGCTGCCCGGTGAGCGACAGGGGGCCGGTGCCCGGGCGGCCGATCTGCCCCGTGGCGAGGCAGAGATTGATCATCGCTCGGTTCTTCAGCGTGCCGACGGTCGACTGGTTGGCCCCCATCGACCACAGCACCATCGAGCGTCCGGCCGCGAAGCGCCGCGCGCTGGCCACGATGTCCTCGGCCGGCACGCCGCAGACGTCGGCGGCGCGCTCCGGGGTCCAGCGCCGCGCCTCCTCGACGGCCTCCTCGAACCCGGTCGTGTGGCGCTCCACGAGCTCGCGGTCTACGAGTCCCTCTGCGTCCACCACGCACAGCATCGCGTTGAGCAGCGCGAGGTCGGTGCCGGGCCGCACCGGCAGGTGCAGATCGCTCCCTCGGGCGGTGGCGGTGGGGCGCGGGTCCGCGCACGCCACGAACGCGCCCTGCTTGCGGCGGTCCTGGATGCGCGCCCACACGATCGGGTGGCAGGCCGCCGTGTTGGTGCCGAGCAGCAGGAGGAAGTCGGCCTCCCCGAGATCGGCGTAGGTGGGCGGGGGTCCGTCGGAGCCGAAAGCGCCCGTGTAGCCGGACACCGCGGAGGCCATGCACAGGCGCGAGTTCGAGTCCACGTTGTTGGTGCCGAGGAACCCCTTGGCGAGCTTCACCGCCGCGTAGTAGTCCTCGGTGAGGAGCTGACCGGAGAGGTAGAAGGCCACCGAGTCCGGGCCGTGCTCGTCCACCGTCCGCCTCAGCCGGCCGGCCAGCGTGGCGATGACCTTCCCCCAGCCGCGCACGCGAAAGCCCTCGTCGCGGCGCTCGCGGAACATCGGCACGCGCGCGCGGTCCGAGGAGTGCACGGCCGCCGGGAGCTCGTGGGGCTTGCGGCAGGTGCGGCCCTCGTTCACCGGGTAGTCGGGGTCGCCCTCGACCTCGAGCAGCCGTCCGCCCTCGGTCCTCACCCGCAGTCCGCAGCCCACCCCGCAGTAGGGGCAGATCGTGCGTGTCCGAGCGTCCTCCGCGGCCGGGCTCACTGCGGGGCCTCGCCGGCGCCTCGCCTGCGCGAGGCCAAGCGCCTGGGGAGCACTAGCTCTCGACTAGGCCGACGTCGATCACGACGGTGCCCGAAGTGCCCTCGGGGGCGGCGATCCCGACCTCGATACGCGCCTTCGGGTGCAGGTCCTCGACCACGCGCAACGGCACGTGCGTGCCCTCCTTGGCGCCCATGGGGAAGTAGCGCACGGGCTCGCCGTCCCGGGTGAGCACCGCATAGACCATCTCCGCGCAGGAGTTGCCGCCCCGAAAGTAGACGAGCTGGGCCCGGCGGTCGGGCGGCACCTCGTAGACCATGCCGTCCCCGATCGCCTCCGGAGAGTCGAGGCCCCGACCCTCGAACGGGTACACACCCTGGAGGAAGCGCGGCTGCGAGTTCATCGACCCTCCACCGCGGCCGGCGCGTCGTGGGCGCGGCCGTCCTCGACCTCGCGCGCCACCCCAGACTCGGCTTGCGATCCCTCCGGGGCCGACCCGGAGGAGCCGTTGGCCTCGGCCTCGATCACCGACTGCGCGTCCTCGACCTCGAACGGCCCGGAGTCGAGTAGGGCGACGGTGAGCAGCACGTCGTCGCCGTCCACCTCGACCGGGTAGCTCGCTACCGCGCCGCACTCATGGCCGATCGGCCGCCCGGTGGCGAGCTCGAAGCGGCGCTCGTGCAGCGGGCAGGCCACCGACTCGTCGGCCACCATGCCGTCGGCCAGCGGGCCCCCCATGTGGGTGCAGGTGTTGTCGAGCGCGTACCAGCCCGCGTCGGTGCGGAACACGGCGATCGGGCGCTCGTTGATCGAGACCACCCGGCCCTCGTTGAGCGGGACGTCCTCCACGCCGCACACCCGCGTCTGACGTACCTCGAGCGACGGGCTCATCTTGGTGGCGGCCCGATCACCGAGAGCACCTCGCGCTCGACGATCTGGTCCTCGTCCGGTCCCGCGTAGCCGCGTGAGCCGTTCCCGTTGCCGTTCCCGTTGACCTCGAAGCTCACGCCCTCGGCCGCCCGCCCCTTCCCCGCCGGCTCGAAGCCTGCGGTGCGCTGCGGATCGAGCTCGGCGAACTGGCGCGGGTGGTTCGGCTCGTCGCGCTCGAGCCACGGGTCGCGGGCGTTCAGCGCCGCCTTGGCGATCAGGAAGCGCTCGCGCAGGCGCTCGGCGGACTCCTCGTCCTCGATCACCAGCCGCTGCACCTCCTCGAGCCCGAAGCGTGGCACGAAGTCGTAGGTCCGCTCCTTGAACTCGCCGTGCTCCCGGTAGAGCTGCAGGAACGCCGTGGCCACGCGCTTGGCCTCCTCGGTGGTCTCGACGGTGGCGATCACGTCGCCCTTGCGTACAGTCGCCCCCGCCGCCCCGCCCACGTAGACCTGCCAGCCGCCCTCGACGGCCACCACGCCGATGTCCTTGACCGTGGCCTCGGCGCAGTTGCGCGGGCAGCCCGAGACCCCCGACTTGACCTTGGCCGGCGTGTAGAGGCCCTCCCACATGAGCTCGAGGTCGATCCCGAGCTGCGTCGAATCGCCGATGCCGAAGCGGCAGAAGTCGGTCCCCACGCAGCTCTTCACCTGGCGGATTCCGCGCCCGTAGGCGTGGCCCGACGGCATCCCGATGTCGCGCCAGATGTGCGGGAGGTCCTGCTTCTTGATCCCGAGGATGTCGATGCGCTGGCCGCCGGTGACCTTCACGAGGCGCGCCTCGTAGCGCTCGGCGGCGTCGGCGATCCGGCGTAGCTGATCCGGCGTGGTCACCCCGCCGTGCATGCGCGGCACGACCGAGAAGGTGCCGTCGTTCTGGATGTTGCCGTGCACGCGCTCGTTGATGTGGCGTGCGTGGTGCTCCTCGCGGTGGTGGTTGTCGGCCAACTCCTGCACGAGGTAGGCCAGCGCCGGCTTGCACAGCCCACACTCGCGGCCGGTGCCGCACGCGTCGCTCACCTCGGACACCGCCTGATAGCCCTGCTCGCGGATGTTGCTCGCCAGCCACTCGCGCGTCTGCTTGCGGCAGGCACAGAGGTAGGCCGGCCCCTCGTCCCCGCCACCGGCGATCGAGACGAGCTCCTTCACGAGCGGCTTGCACGACCCGCACGCCGTACCGGCGCGCGTGACCTTCATGACCTCCTGCGCGCTCGACATGCCCTCGTCCACCACCGCGGCGGTGATCTGCGACTTGCAGACGCCGTTGCAGTCGCACACCTGGGCCTCGTCGGGCAGGTCCTCGGGGCCGGCCGCCGCGGCCTCGGTCAGCCACTCGAGCGGATCAGCCACCTCGCCCATCGTCCGGATGGCCTCGAGCACGGCCTCGGTGCCGCGCGTGTCGCCCATGAAGATCGCCCCGGCGGCGCGGCCGTCCTGGGTCACCAGCTTGCGGTAGGCGCGTCCGCTCTGGTCGTGGCTCACGGCGGAGCGCTCGCCGTTCACGGTCCCGATCGAGACCAGGTCCACCTCGGCCACCTTCAGCCTCGCCCACGGGATCGAGCCGTGGTACTCCGAGCCCTCCTCGACCTCGAGCAGCGTGTCCGCCGCCACGCGCGCCTGCTCGTAGATCGGAGCGACCAGGCCGTAGACGGTCCCCCGGTGCTCGGAGCACTCGCCGAGCGCGACCACGCCGTCCTCTGAGGTCCGCATTCGATCGTCGACCAGGATGCCGCGGTTGCAGTCGATGTCCGCGGTCTCGGCGATCGAGACCTCTGGGCGAATGCCGATCGACACGACCACGAGATCGGCCTCGAGCGTCGATGAGTCCTTGAACCGGACCCCCTCGACACGCTCCTCGCCGAGGAAGCACTCGGTCTCTCGCTCGAGCTCGACCTCCATGCCGAGCTCGCACATGGCGGGCAGCAGGAGCGCCGCCGAGTCGGCGTCGAGCTGGCGCTCCATCAGCCGATCCATCAGGTGGACGACCGTGACCGGGCACTCCTGGGCCTGGATGCCCCGCGCCGCCTCGAGCCCGAGCAGCCCACCGCCGATCACCGCGGCCTTGCTCGCCGTGCGCGCGCCCTCGCGGATCGCGTCGCAGTCGCCCGGCGTACGGTAGACGTGCACCCCCTCGAGGTCCATCCCCGGGAACGGCGGGACCAGGGCGTTCGACCCGGTGGCGAGCGCGAGGCGGTCGTACTCGAGCGTCTCGCCGTCGGCCAGCCCGATCGAGCGCGCGTGCACGTCGACGCGCTCGACGCGCCGGCCTCGCAGCACGGTCACGTCCTGGTCGTCGTACCACTCCTCGGGCCGCAGGCCGAGGCGCTCCTCGACGGGCTCGTCGCAGACCAGGAGCTCCGAGAGGTTCACCCGGTCGTAGGGCAGGTGCTCCTCCGCGCACACGAGCGTGATCTCGACGTCCTCGTCGCGCTCGCGGAGGGTCTCGCACAGGGTCTGGCCGGCGATCCCCCCGCCGACGATGACGATCCTCGCCGGCATGGTCAGACCCCGGCCTCGGCCGCGAGGCTCGGTGCCCGGCCGCGCACCGGCACGGTGCGCAGATAGTGGAACCAGGTGAGCCCGCCACACAGTAGGTAGAACGCGGCGAACACGGCGAGGGCCGCCTGCGGGCCGCCGAGCAGCGTACGGGAGAGGGCGAACATCTGAGGGATGAGGAAGCCGCCGAAGGCCCCGATCGCCCCGCAGAAGCCGAGCACGGCGGCGGCCTCGCGCTTGGCGGCCACGACCGCCCGCTCACGCGCCGTCTCGTCGCCGTCGCCGGCGTCGTCGAGCATCTGGGTGCGGAAGATCACCGGGATCATGCGGAAGGTCGAGCCGTTGCCCACGCCGCTGCCCACGAAGACGAGAACGAACGCGGCGAGAAAGCCGGCGAACGCCCACGGCGACTCCTTCATCCCGAGGAAGAAGAGGACTCCGGCCACCGAGGCGATCATCAGCGCGAAGACCGCGACCGTGACCTTTGCGCCGCCCACGCGGTCCGACAGGTAGCCGCCGAGCGGACGCACCAGCGAGCCGACGAGCGGGCCGAGGAAGGCCAGGGCCACGCTCACCTGGGGAAACTGGGTGTCGATTAGCACCGGCAGCGCCGAGGAGAACCCGATGAAGGACCCGAACGTGCCGATGTAGATCACCGACATGATCCAGGTGTCCCTTCGCGTCAGGGCCTTGGCCTGGTCGCGGGCCGGTGAGGCCGCGACCGCGAGGTTGTCCATGAACAGCCACGCGCACCCGGCCGCGATCAGGATCAGGGGCACGAACACGAGCCCGGCGTTCTGCAGGTAGAGCCCCTCGCCCGACTGCGGGCCGCCGAACAGCGCCCCGAAGATGCCGATGGTCACGAGCAGGGGCACGAGGGCGAGCGTCACGGCCACGCCGATGTTGCCTCCCGCGGCGTTCAGCCCGAGCGGGAAGCCCTTGCGCTCGTCCGGGTAGAAGAACGAGATGTTGGCCATGCTCGACGAGAAGTTGCCCCCGCCGAGGCCGGCGGTGCCGGCCACGAGCAGGAAGAGCCAGTAGGGGGTGTCGGGGTTCTGCACGACGACCGACAGCAGGAGGGTCGGCACGAGCAGCAGCAGGGCGCTCGCCACCGTCCAGTTGCGGCCTCCGAAGCGCGGCACGGCCATCGTGTATGGCAGGCGCATGAAGGCGCCCACGAGCGGCGGGATGGATACGAGCACGAACAGCTCGCTGGGCGAGAACGAGAAGCCCGCCTTGTTCAGCTGGCTGGCGACCACCGCCCACAGCACCCACACGGAGAAGCCGAGGAACTCGGCGAAGATCGAGAACGCGAGGTTCCGCCGTGCGACCCTCTCGCCCGTCTCCTTCCAGAAGACCTCGTCGTCGGGCCTCCAGTCCGTGATCCAGCTCTTCGACACGCCAGGCCTCCTTCGGGTCTCGCTCGTTGCGGCCACGAAGGTAGGCGCGCGCCGTGTCCTCGCCGTGACGCTCGGAGGTCCATCCGGTGACACCCCGGTATCGCCCTTGTCACACCGCGAAGTCCGCCGTGTGACGCTGGTGTTTCCGTTCGGTTACGGGTCCTCCCTATCCCCGGGTGGTCCTCCCGACATCAGCCGACGGCCACGGTCGCCCCGCCGCCGAGCAGCGCAGCGGCGAGGGCCGCGGCCACGAGGAGCAGCACGGACGGGACGAGCAGCAGCGCGACCACGAGCTGGA
>JACCZP010000375.1 GCA_013695885.1 Thermoleophilaceae bacterium
CGGCGCGCCTCGCCGGTCTCGACGCCCCAGCCAGGGTCGCGCGGAGAGTGCTCGTCAGGTACTCCGGCTCTGAGACGCTCGGCCGATACTCGATGGCGTTTCCGACCTTGTGCCGGGTTAGCAGACCGCGGTCCGCGAGGCGGTTGAGCACGGTTTGGACCGTCGTGTAGGCGCCCCCCTGGTCCGGGAGCTCACCGCGCACCCGCTCAACGGTGGCTGCCTCCAAACGCCAGAGGACGCCCATGACCTGCAGTTGGAGCTCGCCCTGCAAAGCCGCCACGAACGGTGCAGTATCGCAGTCTCGTTCCGCGCCGGTGCTAGTCGAGAAGTCCGACGATCGCGACGGCCACCGCGAGTCCGAGCAGGACGAGCACGAGCACAGCGGTCAGGAAGGCCGCCTGCTGCGCCCGGCGCCTGGCCTGCCGACGAAGGTGACGGCTACGCCGTGACCGGGCCGACGTCCTGAAACCTTTGCGCGACCACGGAGGCACGATCCTACGTATCGTAGGAGACGCGCTCACGTCTCGGAGGTATTGGGTCACCCCGGTGAGGTGCAGTGGTGAACAACGCTCCGCACTTGTAGGCGGTACGCGCGAGCGCGACTGCCGGGGTGCGTGAGCGGCGCGTCAAGGACGTTCTTCCGACTCGGAGCCGCGCCTGTGTGGCAGCGCGACTGCCGGGGTGCGTGAGGGCGCGTCAAGAGCTCGGAGCGCCGTTCATGAACCGGGCTTCAGCGAAGGAATCTGCGCTTCGCCCGCGAGCATCGGGGGCGCTTCCGAGCGTTTCGCGCCTGATCGGCGGGGCGCTTCCGCACGACGCCGCTGTCCAGGTGCTCAGAGCTGCGAGCGCCTTACGCCGCGCGGCGACATCGAAAGCCCCACTACGTCTCCGAACGGGCCGTAATATCCACTAGCTACTTCCCCGGAGACCCGGCAAAAGGGAGCGCGCCGGCGGCCTTGCAGGCGGTCCGCCGACCGAGCCGCCCTCGTCTGTTGCCACTACTCGGCCCCCGAGCACCCCGCCGGTCGTGCGCGTCCTACACTTCGTAGGCTCGTGCGCTGAACAGCTGTCGCCGGTTCTCTCACCTCCATGCCCGTCCTCGACCAAGCCCGGGAGCGACACGTCGGTTCCTCTCGGCGGCGGCGCAGGGGCCGTGGGCTTGTGGTGGTGCTCTGTGCGCTCGTGCTGGCCGCCTCCGCCGTGGTGCTCGTCGCTCCCGGAGGCTCCCCTCCGGTGCCTCCTGCGGGATTCGTCCGGCTTACCGCGGGCGGAGAGACGGTCTACTCCGAGCGCGCCGACGTCCTCCGGCGTCTTTCCCAGCGCTCCCTGGCGCGCCGACTGCGTCCCCTGCGGTCGCGCACCGTGCGCCGCGGGAGGACTAAAGCGCTCCTGAGGACCGACCATCGGGCTCTTGTGATGGCGGTCGAGCGGGCTACGCGGGCCGGAGGGGGAACCGTCCCGGTTCCAGAGCATGCCGTCGCAGCCTCGACAAGGTTGCCGGTGGTGCGTCAGGCCCTTCGCAACAACTGCGAGACCGCTGCGCTCTCCATGCTTCTCGCCGCGCGAGGCGTCGAGGCCCCGCAGCTCAAGCTTCAGAGGGCGGTCCGTCGGAACGGGCCGAAAGATCCCTCGCTCGATGCGAGCGGTGACCCTGCGGTCTGGGGGGACCCCACCAAGGGCTACGTCGGACGCGCGGAGGGTGGCGGCACGAGCGGTGGCTACGGGGTCTACGAGAGGCCGGTCAGCGCTCTCGCCCGACGGCGCGGGGTGAAGCTCGCCGACCTCACCGGCTCCTCCCCCAAGCGTGTCTATCGGCGCCTCCTCACCGGCCGGCCCGTAATGGTCTGGGTCGGTCTCAGCGCCGGTCCGTACAAGACTTGGCGCACGCCGGAGGGACGGTCTATCACGGGGAACTTCGGGGAGCACACGGTAGTGCTCACCGGCACCAGGTCGGGGCTCGTCGAGTTGAACGACCCGCTCGTCGGTCGGCGTGCAACCTGGACGCGCGAGCGCTTCGAGCTGCTCTGGAAGCGGCTCGGCCGGCGTGCGCTCAGCGTCTGAAGGACCCCTAAGAAGGCGCTCGGGTCGCACCGGCGTAAGCGCTCGGAGCTCTGGCGAAGGCCCCCGCACACTCGAGTGAGCAGAAGTGATAGCCGATGTCCTCGTGGGTCAGTCGCCCTGCGCACCGATGAGGGTCGACGGCCATCCGGCAGACCGGGTCGATGGGCAGGCCCGACTCCGAGCGCCTGCTCTCGCGGCGAGCCGCGTAGAGCTCCACTCGGTCCACCACGTTTCGCAGCGAGTGGCGCCCGCGCTCCTCGAAGCGGACTCCCGCGACCGTGCCCGCCGCCTCGCGGGTGGCGGCGCTCAGCAGGACTTCGCCCCCGGTGGCCACCCCGGAGATCCTCGCCGCGAGGTTGACGCTCGCCCCGAACCAGTCCCCCGCTCTCTCGACCGCGGCTCCGTGATGCATGCCGACGCGCACGGCAGGCGATCCGTGCCGTGCCATCAGGTCGAAGACGACGACCAACCCGAGCTCCACTGCGGCCGCCGGATCGGGCAGACGGACCATGAGTGCGTCCCCGATCGTCTTGACGTGATCGCCGTGGTATTCGGCCACAGCGGCCCCGGCTTCCGCCGCGAAGCTCTCGGCGAGGTCGGCGGCGTCCTCGTCCCCATGTGCGGCGGTCAGAGCGGTGAACCCGGCGATGTCGGCGAAGAGAAAGGTGTGGCGCATTCCTTCGCTCAAGGTCTGGAGACGTACTCAAGCACTCCGGGTCCGTCAAAGCCTGGCTTCGACTCCGGCCAGCACCGCCGATCGCTCGATCGGCTTGCGGGCGAAGGCGAGACCGCCCTCGTGCGCCAGGGCAGCCACCGCCACGTCGGTGAAGCCGGCCTCCGCCAGGGCTGCGTCCCACCACTCGGGCGCGACGGGCTTCTCCCATCGTCCGGTGATGAAGCGCGCTACGTTCTTTAGGAGGCGCAGGACACCGGCCGGTCCGCGGCGGAGCATCGCTCGCACCTTGTCCGAGACGACGGTTCGGTTGCGGGCGCTGCCTAGCGTGACCCCGAACATCATGTCCCCGAACACGAAGCGCCCGCCCGGGCGGAGCACTCGCCGGACCTCGTGGAGGGCCCGGACCTTGTCCGGGTCGCTGAGGTGGTGCAAGCAGTAGTTGGAGACCACGAGGTCGAGGGACTCGTCGACGAAGGGAAGGCTCGCGGCGGAGGCGACGACGAGCTCGACGTTGTCGAGCTTCGCGCTCGCCGCCTTGACACGCAGGTACTCGCACATGGCCGCGGATATGTCGAGGGCCCAGATCCTCTCCGTGCGCTCCGCGAGCGGGAGGGTGAGTAGTCCGGTTCCGGCTCCCACGTCGAGGACCTCGTCCTCCGGCCGTGGCTCGGCTCGCTCGACGATCGTGTCCCGAAGGGCCTGGAAGCCGGGTCCGCGGGCGATCTCCTCCGCATGCTCGACGTGCCGATCCCAGTCCTTGGTGAGCGTGGGCATTGGGCGCCTTCCTGAGTCGAGGGCGAGATCCTACTGACTGTAGGATGGCCCAAGGCATCGTAGCGGGAGGTCTACCGGGACGTCGCTGAGTTCCTTTACCTGACGTGCGTCAGAGTGATGGAGCCGAGGCTCCGTCTCGTCGGCGCCGTGCAACGGTCATGAGCCGGTCCAGAGGAGCCCAGAAGGCCGCGCGCGAGCGCGGTCCGGCCCGTTCGGGGGCGCGATGGTCATCGACCGCGGGGTCGACGATCCGTGCGAAGCGCCGATTCTCGAGTCGAACCCCCTGGAACGCAGCGAAGAGCTCGAGGGCGGGGCCCTCGCCCACGACCTGGTCGTCCGCGCCGGCCATGACGACGAGCCTCGTGCCCGGGGCGATGGCCGCCGGCGTGATGACAGGGATGCCGCCCGGATACCCGCGGATCGCGCGGCCGGGGTAGACCGCGAAGATCGCTCGAGGCTGTGGCAGCTGCGCATCGCTGGCCGCCGTCGCCGCGTAGTCGGCGGCGAGCGCACCCCCCGCGGAGTGACCCGCGATCACGAGCGAGCCGCTCCTGATGGGGACCGCGGCGAGCGCCGCTCGTATGCCGGCCACGGCGTTGGCGAGTACCTGCCCCGGGGGGGTACGGACCGATTCCTGATAGCGCGGAACGATCACGGTATTCCCTCGGCGGGCGAGGTGCTCGATCCACGCCTCGTAGTCGCGAGGGTCTCCCCGGCCCCAGCCGTGTAGGAAAACGACCCCGGGCTGGGCGCCCTCGGGCTCGCCCCAGCGGACGACTGTGGCTTGCCGGGCACCCCGACCTACGGTGAGGCGCTCGACCGTCTCATCGCCCAGCAGCGACCCGCCGTCCCCGCCGCCGGCGAGCAGGACACCGCCGAATGCGGCCGCCACCAGAGCGGCGAGCCCGAGGGCGGCGACGCGTCGCCGGCGGTGGGCTCTCGAGCGGAAGTGGCGGCGCCTGCCGGCAGAGTCGGTTCGTGGGGCGGCCACGGGAGCGAAGAATCGTAGGCCCCGCCGGTGAGGGAAAGCTCCGGGCTCAGACGGACGCGCAGGGTGGGGAGGCGGCACGGCAGCACGCGCCGCGGACTACAGCTAGCCGATGTACACCGGCGTCTTGACGGGGATCTCGCGGTAGAGCTGCTTCACCTCGGGGATGGCCATCCGGATGCAGCCGTGCGATGCCCGGCTACCGAGGGACCCGACCTCGTCGGTGCCGTGGATGCCCGCGCCGTCGTAGATCCCCATCCAGCGGGACTTGATCGGATTCTCGGGCCCCGGCGGGATGATCT
>JACCZP010000376.1 GCA_013695885.1 Thermoleophilaceae bacterium
GCCACGCGCAGGCCCATCAGCCGCTTGCCGGGAGTGCGCCCGGATGCCAGCGTCTCGAACAGCACGTGGTAGCCGAAGATCACGAGGAAGGCCGCGAGTGAGCCGACGGCCGCGATGATCGCGGTCGAGCTCTGCTCCCCGAGGCCGGAGAGGGACAGGACCTGGGAGAGCGCGGCGAGGAGGCCGAGGAGGATGACGCCCTCGAGCAGGACGTCGACGATCGCCGAGGCGAACCGCGATCCCACCCCGGCCAAGGTCAGCTCGAGCTCGACTCCCTCCGGCGTCGGGACCGTGATGACGTCCTCATACTCCACGGGCGATGATCGTATGTCCCGTGCGGTCGACCTACGCCCCATGACCCTCGAGCGCTTCCTCGAGGAGTGCTCCCCGGGCTGGGGCGAGCTTGAGACGCTCGTGGGCGAGGCTCGTGGCCGCCCGGAGCGCCTCGGTCCCGACCGCGTGCGGCGCCTCGGCGCCCTCTACCGTGCGGCAGCGGCCGACCTGGCGCTGGCTCGCCGCCGGTTCCGTGGCGACCCGGTGCTCGCCCGCCTCGAGGACCTCGTGGGACGGGCGCGCGGCCTCGTCTACGACGCCGAGCCACGTAGCGGATCGATTCGCGGGTTCTTCTCCCGCGGCTACTGGCGCCGGGTGCGCGAGCGACCGGTCGCGCTGCTCGTGTCCGCGCTCCTGCTCTTCGGCCCCGCGCTGCCCGCCTCGCTGTGGGCGGTGGCCGACCCCGGCGCAGCGGGCGGGCTCGCGCCCGCCGAGATGCGCTCCGCCGCCGATCCCGGACCGAAGGGGACCGACCTCGGGCTCACGCCGGCCGAGGAGGCCGCCTTCTCGAGTCAGGTGCTGACCAACAACATCCGGGTCACGTTCCTGGCCTTTGCCGGGGGGATCGCGTTCGGGCTGATGACCGTCGCCGTTCTGCTCTTCAACGGCGTTCTGCTCGGCGTGGTCGGCGGCCTGGCCGCGGGGGCGGGCAACGGCTCGTACTTCTTGGCGCTGGTGGCCGCGCACGGCGTGCTCGAGCTCTCGTGCATCGTGGTGGCCGGTGCCGCCGGTCTGCGCCTCGGGTGGGCGATCGTCGAGCCCGGCCACCGCCGCCGCGTGGACTCGCTGGTCACCGAGGCGCGTGGCACCGTCGAGCTCGTGCTGGGCACGGCGCCGTGGCTGGTGGTGGCGGGACTGATCGAGGGCTTCGTGAGCCGGCAGGGGCGTCCCGCCGGGATGATGCTGGCCATCGGCTTCGCCGTCGGCGCGCTCTACTGGGGGCTGGTGGTCTGGCGAGGCCGCCCGGAGGGTGCCCCGCTCGGGCTCAGATCCGCGCCCGCGCCTTCGCCCTGAGCAGCGCGGTCACGCAGGCCGCTCCGAGCTGGTCCGGCGGCGCCTCGATCACCTGGGTCCCAAGCCGCCGCAGCCGTCCGGCCACCCGTGAGCGGGCCTCGAGCACGTCGAGCGCCGCGGAGGCTGCGTAGACGTCCAGGGGGCGCTCGGGCGGAGTGGAGACCATCGCGTCGAGCTCGGCGTCCGACACGCTGGCCACCGCCACCGCGTGGCGCCGCGCCAGCACCGGCACCGCCTCGAGAAGCGTTCCGGCCGCGGACTCGTCGAGCAGGTCGGTGAGGACGAGCACCCACGCGCGCTTGGCGTTGCCCACCGCTCGGAAGGCCAGCTCGTAGTCGGAGTCGACGGAGGTGGGCTCGAGGTCGAACAGGGCCCGGACCACCGTCTGCCCGGCGGCCCGGCCGGGGGCCAGGCGGCGGCGCACCTCGTCGTCGAAGGCGACGAGGCCACAGCGGTCGCCCAGCTCGTCGGCGCTCAGCGCGACGGTCGTGGCCGCGTCGACGGCGGCGTCCAGGCGGGTTCGGTCGCCCACCGGCGCGGCCATCAGGCGCCCGGCGTCGATCAGGCAGACGATCTCCCGGTCCTGCTCCACGCGGTACTGGTTGCTCATGGGCCGCCCGAGGCGGGCGGTGGCACGCCAGTTGACCTGGCGCACGTCGTCGTCGGGCAGGTACTCGCGAATCGACTCGAACTCGGTCCCGAGGCCGAGCGGACCGCGGCGCAGGCGTCCGGCGGCCCCGAACCGGCCCTGACGCACCGCCAGGGCCACCCGGGTGGCTGCCGGTAGGTCGGGGTAGACCAGAACCTCGCGCTCCTCGCCCACCGTGTGGAACCAGCGCCCGAGGCCGAGCGCTCCTTCCCGTCGCGTGGCCAGCGCGGGCAGCCGGTGGCGCCCGCGGCGGCGCGGGAGGAGGCCGACGTCGAGATGCCCGTCAGCCTCGGAGGGCTCGACGCCGAGATCGGGCAGTGAGGGCTGGCGCAGCCGCACGCGACCGGTCAGGGGGTCGGTGGGTCTGGCCTCGAGCCGCGCCGGCACGCCTCGGGACAGCACCTGCGGGAGCCGCCGGTCGACCTCCGGCGCCCGCCGCACCGACAGCGCGTCGTAGACCGCGGCAGCCAAGAGCACGAGCGCAGCGGTCACGGCCAGCGCCGCCGGAAGGACGAGGGCGCCGGCGGCCACCGCGGCGAGCAGCCAGGCGGTGCGGGGCGTGGGGCTCAGGGAGTCAGACGCCGGCTAGCGGGGGACCGGGATCGCGCCGAGCGCGGCCTCGACCGCGTCGTCGGGCGTGTAGCGCTCCAGCTCGGCCTCGGGCCGAAGCAGCAGGCGGTGCCGCAGCACGGGTCGCGCCATGCGCACCACGTCGTCGGGGGTCACATACGTGCGCCCCGACATCTGAGCGGCGGCCTTCGCGGCCACGAGCAGGTGGACCGCGGCGCGCGGGCTCGCTCCCAGTGAGATGCTCGGCACCGACCGGGTCTCCCGCACGAGGGTGGCTACGTAGACCGCCACCTCGTCGGTCACCTCGGTGCGGTCGAGCGCCTCGCGCGCGGCGCGCATCTCCTCGGCGTCGGCCACGCGCTGCACGTGCTCGAGGGTCGCGGGAGAGACCCCGCGCACGGCCAGGCGCAGCATCGCGAGCTCGTGCTCCTCCGAGGGGTAGCCCACGTCGACCTTGACCATGAACCGGTCGAGCTGGGCCTCCGGCAGCGGGTAGGTGCCCTCGTACTCGACCGGGTTCTGCGTGGCCACCACGAGGAAGGGGTCGGGCAGCGCGCGCGACTCGCCCTCCACGGTCACCTGCGCCTCCTGCATGGCCTCGAGCAGCGCCGCCTGCGTCTTCGGCGGCGTGCGGTTGACCTCGTCGGCCAGGAGGACGCTCGTGAAGATCGGCCCCGGGCGGAAGGCCAGCTCGCCCTCGCGGAGGGTCATCGTCCCGGTCACGTCCGAGGGCAGCATGTCGGGGGTGAACTGAAGCCGGCGAAACGGAAGGCCGAGCGCTCGGGACATCGCGTTGGCCAGCAGCGTCTTGGCCACGCCGGGAACGCCCTCGAGCAGGACGTGGCCGCGCGCGGCGGCGGCCGCGAGCATCAGCTCGACCGCGTCCTCCTGACCCACCACGACCTTGCCCACCTCACCGACGACCCTGCCGCGAAGCTCCCTCATCGCCCGGCGCCGTTCAACCGTGCGAGCGCCCGTCCCACCGCCATCACCTCCTCGTCGGTATCCACTCTTCCCTGTACGGAGCGGAGCTCCGTCTCCGAGAGCCCCACACGCTCGGCTGCTCGGCGTAGCCGCTCCTCGCTCGCGTCCCGCGAGACGCCCGTCCGCCGCTCGAGGCTAGAGCGGACGGCCGCCTGCACCGGCGCCACCGCCTCCGCCCGTCGCTTGGTACGGGCGATGGCGCCGGCGACCGCGCTCACGTAGGCGCTCCGCGGGGGAGGGAGCCGCCGCACGCGCTCCTCGGCCGGGCCGAGGCGCCGCCCACGCGCCACCATGAAGAGGAGTCCGGCCAGCGCCAGACCTCCGATGGCGAGCCACCAACGCAGCGGTATGGCCTCGATGCCGGTGGCCTCGCCGAAGCCGTGCACGCTCTCGAGGAAGGCCACCGGCCGGTCCGGCCCGCCGGCCAGCGCGAGGCCGAGCGCGGCGTTGTCGGCGGTCGCGAGGTGGCGGTTCTGTAGCGGGGAGGCGTCGGCCACCAGCACCACCCGCCCACGACCGACCGCGGCGACCGCCACCACGGCGCGTCCCCGACGGCCGATAACCGGCAGCGCGTCCCCGCCCTCGCCGAAGGCGCCGCGCCCGGCGCCACGCGCCGCCCGGA
>JACCZP010000018.1 GCA_013695885.1 Thermoleophilaceae bacterium
CCGTGGGCCACGCCCGCCCGGGCCGCCGGCTCACCGTCGCACCCTCAGCGCGCCTGCATCGCGTCCATGCCCACGGCCAGGGCAACCCCCAGACGCCGGTCCACCACCCGCCCCGTGTCCCCGGAGAGGTCGAGCACGTAGCGGTCGCGGATGCCCAGCAGCCGCCGCAGGCCGCCGACCAGGTGCTCGCCGGCGTAGTAATCGAAGTGGTAGGGGATGGGGATGTACTCGAGCAGCCCACCGATCAGCGGCACGAAGCCGACGAAGCGGCGGAAGAGGGCCACGCCCATGCTGCGCTCCTGGGCCCAGGCGATCTCCTGGCCGGCCGGATCGAAGACCTTCCACGTGGAGCGAAGGAGCGACGCTCCAAACACCTTGCCGAGCTCTCCGATCGCTGCTCCCGACGGGTCGGTCACCGCGTAGCGGGCCCGCGGGTCCCACCGCGTATGGGCCTTGATGCGAAAGACCTCCTGCTCCTTCGAGTCGTCGACGTAGGCGCGCAGGTCCTCCTTCAGCGCCATTCGCTTCTGCTGGACGAAGCAGACCGGCCGGTCCTCGGACTTGCCGTCGGCGGCGAGCGTCGAGACCTCGTACTGGTTGACCATGAACCGCACGCGCTGACGGACGAGGAAGTGGTCGTGCTCGCGAGGGTCGACGGAGCCCGTGGGCGGCTGCTCGGGCAGAGGCGCGGCGGCGGTCATATCTCCTCCAGGTGGCGGACGTTGTCGCGGTCGCCGGTGTCCTCGCTCGGGCGCGCGTCGAACCAGGCGTCGAGGATCTCCTCGAGAAGGGCCTCGCTGGTGGTCCTCAGCGAAAGGGCGAGCACGTTGGCGTCGTTCCATCGCCGCGCGCCGCGGGCCGTCTCGGCGTCGGCGCAGAGGGCCGCGCGGGCTCCGTCCACCTTGTTGGCGGCGATCGACGCGCCGGTGCCCGTCCAGCAGCACACGACGGCCTGGTCGGCGCGTTGCTCCGCCACGTCCCGAGCGGCGCGCTCGCTGGCCCACGCCCAGTCGGGGCGCTCGTCCTCGACGAGGGCACCGTGGGGGATCGGCTCGTGGCCGCGGCGGCGGAGTCCCTCCACCACCGCCTCGGCCACGCCCGTGCGCTCGTCGGTGGAGACGGCGATCCTCACGCTACGGCACCCAGGCGTCGCCGCTGGGCATGATCTCCCCGCCGAGGTTGCGAGCGCCGAGGACGAGCGCCGTAGAGGCCATTACGTCACCCTAGATGCTCGATCCCACGACACGCCCGACGGTCGTGGTCCGTGCCTATGCTGGACCCGATGGCCACCGCGCTTCCGCTTGTCCGCGCCCCGGAGCTAGAGGGCGTGGGCTGGGTAAACGTCCCCGACCCCCTGTCGCTGGCGGCCCTTCGCGGCCGGGTCGTGATCCTCCACTTCTGGACGCTCTCCTGCGTCAACTGCCTGCACGTGGTCGAGGAGCTCCGCGAGCTCGAGATCGCGTTCCCCGAGGAGCTGACCGTCGTGGGCGTCCACTCCCCGAAGTTCCCGCACGAGGCCGACCACGAGGCGGTGCGCCGCGCGGTGGCCCGCCACCGCGTGAACCACCCCGTGATCGACGACCCCGAGATGCGCACCTGGGCGCAGTACGCGGTGCGTGCCTGGCCGACGCTCGTGGTCGTCGACCCGGCCGGCTACGTGGTCGGGGCGGTGGCGGGCGAGGGCCACGTGGACGCGCTGTCCGAGGCGGTCGAGCGGCTGGTGGCCGAGGCCGAGGAGAAGGGCACCCTGCGGCGCGGGGACCTCGACCTGTGGGGCCCGCCCCCGGGGGAGCAGGCGCTGCGGTTCCCGGGGAAGGTGGCCTCCGATGGAGGCGAGCGCGTCGTGATCGCCGACACGGGCCGTGACCGCGTGTTGGTGTGCGACCTCGACGGCCGCGTGCTCGGCGAGCACCGGCTGCTCGAGCAGCCGCAGGGCGTGCGCTTCGACGGCGACCACGTGCTCGTGTGCGAGAGCACCGGCGACCAGGTGTGGCGGGTGGGCCCCGACGACTCTCGCACGCTCGTGGCCGACGGCATCGCCTCGCCCTGGGATCTGGCCCACGACGGGGACCGCCTGGTGATCTGCGAGGCGGGTCGCCACCGCCTCTGGGTCGTAGATGCCTTCGGCGCCCGCGCGGTGGCGGGGACGGCGGCCGAGGGCCTCCGCGACGGCCCGGCCGCCGATGCGCTGCTGGCTCAACCGTCCGGGATCACCGCACTCCCGGGGCCCGCGGGGGTGGCCTTCCTCGACGCGGAGGCCTCTGCCCTGCGCGTGCTCCGCAACGAGCACGTCGACACCCTCCTCGGTCAGGGCCTCTTCGACTGGGGCACCGCCGACGGCGACCGAGTCTCCGCTCGGCTCCAGCACCCGCTCGGCGTGGCGGCCGCGCCGGACGGCACGCTCTTCGTGGCCGACACGTTCAACGGGCTGCTCCGCGTGTGGCGCGACGGACGCCTGGAGACCATGCCCGTCGCCGGACTCCTCGAGCCGGGCGGGCTCGACGTGCTGCCCGACGGCCGCCTCGTCGTGGCCGACACCGGCAACCACCGGATCGTGATCGTCGACCCGGCGAGCGCGAGGTCGACCGAGCTCGTGATCCACGGCGCGTCCGGCGAGCCGTCGCTCGGCGCGGGACCGGGGGAGCTCGCCGTCGGCGACGGCCCGGGCGAGCTCTGAGCCGTGCCCGAGCTGCCCGAGGTCGAGATCGCCGCGCGCCGGCTGGGCACGGCGCTGGCCGGCGCGGAGGTGGAGTCGGCTCTGGCGCCGGGGGTGGTGACCATGCGTACCTTCGCCCCGCCCCTCGACGCGCTCGCCGGCCGTGCGGTCACCGGCGTCAGGCGCGCCGGCAAGATGCCGATCGTCGAGTTCGGCGATCTCTCGCTGCTCGTGCACATGATGTCCGCCGGAAGGCTCGGGCTCTTTCCCGACCGCGCCTCGCTCCGGGATCGCCGCTCCCGGCTGCTGGTGCGCCTAGCCGATGGCCGTGAGCTGCGGCTGCGCGAGTTCGGCACGCAGCAGCGCGCCTGGGCCAAGCTGCTCCGAAGCGTGGAGGTCGACGCCGAGGAGTCGGTGGCCACGCTCGGCCCGGAGGCCTGGCCGCCGCCCCCGCTCGAGGAGCTCGCCGCGCTCCTCGACCAGCCACGTCATCTCCATCCCCTGCTCCGGGACCAGCGCGTCATCGCCGGCATCGGCCGCTCCTGGGTCGACGAGATCCTGTGGACCGCCCGCCAGTCGCCGTTTCGCACCGGCGCCGACCTAGCTCCCGACGACGTCGCCGCCCTCCACTCCGCGTGCGACGAGGTGCTGGGCGGTGCCCTCGAGCACTACGAGCGGGTCGTGGCCGAGGCTCTGCCCGACAAGGCGCCGATGCCGCTGAAGGTCCACGCCCGCCAGGGCCAGCCCTGCCGCCGCTGCGGGGCCACCCTCGCGGCCATCCACTACAAGGACCGCACGACCACCTACTGCCCGGCCGAGCAGACCGGCGGGCGGGTACTCGCCGACCGGCGCCTCTCACGCCTGCTGCGATGACCGAGAGCGTGTGGGACTACCCGCGCCCGCCGGCCCTCGTCCCCTGCGAGCGCCGCGTGCGCATCGAGCTCGGTGGCGTGACCATCGCCGACTCCGGGCGCGCCCTGCGCGTGCTCGAGACCAGCCATCCCCCGACCGTGTACGTGCCCCCCGACGACGTGGCCGCAGGCATCCTCCGCCCCGCGGGCGGGGGCTCGCTCTGCGAGTGGAAGGGCGCGGCGACGTACTGGGACGTCGAGTCCGGCGACCGGCGCGAGCAGCGCGCCGCGTGGAGCTACCCCGACCCGGTCCCCACCTACGCCGCGCTGCGCGACCACCTGTGCTTCTACCCGAGCCGGATGGACGCCTGCTGGCTCGGCGACGAGCGGGTGGCCGCTCAGGCCGGAGACTTCTACGGCGGCTGGATCACCGCGGAGCTGGTCGGCCCGTTTAAGGGAGGCCCGGGGACGCTGGGCTGGTAGGTGGAGGTGGCCCCGCCGCTCGTCTCGCTCGCCGAATCGGTCCGCACGTTCGCGGGCGCCGTGGAGACCTTCGTCGGCAACCTCGCCGCGGTCTCCTTGGGGCTGCTCGCCCTCGGCCTGGGGCTCCACGGCCTCTACCTCCTGCTGCGCACGCGCGCCTGGTTCAACGCGCTTCGCGCCGCCTACCCGACCGAGCGCTTCCGGTGGCGCAACCTGTGGGCGGCGCAGATGGTCTCCTACGGGGTGAACAGCGTGATCCCTGCGCGCGCGGGCGACCCCGCGAAGCTGTACCTCGCCAAGCAGTCCATCCCGTGCTCGACCTACTCGGCGGTCGGATCGTCGTTCCTGATCGAGGCCCCGTTCGACCTGGTGCTCGCCTTGCTCGTGGTGGGCTTCGCGATCAGCCAGGGCGTCCTGCCCGACCTCCCGGACCTCTCACGCCTGCCGGCCTTCGACCTGGCCTTCTTCGCCCGCAACCCCGACCTCGCGCTGTTCACGATCACCTTCGTCGGGGTGGCCGCCGGAGTCGTGGTCGCGGTCCTGTCGGTGCGGGTCAAGGCGTTCTGGTCCCTGGTCCGCCAGGGACTGGTCATCCTCGCCGACCGCCGCCGGTACCTCCGGGAGGTCGTGCCGTGGCAGGCCGGCGGATGGATCGCCCGCTTCGCGTCGTTCTGGGTGATCCTCGAGGCGTTCGGCATCGGCGGCTCGGTGTACGCCGTGCTGCTCGTCACCGCGGTGTTCAGCCTCGCCAACCTGGTGCCGTTCACCCCGCAGGGAGCGGGCGCACAGCAGGCCCTGCTCGGCGTGGTACTGGCCGGCGCGGCCGCCGGCCCACAGATCGCGGCGTACTCGGTGGGTCAGCAGCTCTCGATCGCGGCCTTCAACGTGGCGATGGGCTTCCTCGCGCTGACCGTGGTGTTTCGCACCCGCGACTGGCGCTCGCTGGTGCGGGCGGGGAGAGAGGCGGGGACGGAGGAGGCGCCGGCGGCGGAGACACCGACGGCGGAGGCCCCGGCGGCGAGGTAGAGAGGGCGAGAGGCGGCGGCACCGGGCCCTCGCGCGGGCGCCGGCACCAGGGAGCGCAAGCCGTCGGCCGGGCGCCCGGTACCAGGGCGGCGCAGCCATCCAGCGGACCCGTGCGGCGGCGGTCGCGAACGCGTCGCAGTCCCGTAACGCTGGTCACCCTGAGGTGGCGGTCGTTCCCGGCGTTGCTGGCGAGATCGCAATAGACCCCGATATACGGGCAAAGGTTGCACCTGTCGATCTGGAGCCCGGCCATTGTGTTACAGGACGCGCTTGCGTGAGCGGACGGACAGCGCGGCGAGGCACTCCCTCGGGCGAGACTCACCCACCGCCTCCCAATCGACCGGGTGACAGTCCCGTGAGTCGCGAGCACTCGCGCGTTGTGGGCTTGGTCCGAGAAGCCGCATCAAGGGCGGCCCTCCCGAGATCGGCTCGAGCGCCCGAAAGGAAGCGGCGCGCCTCGCCGAGGACTTCGCCGCGACGCTCGATCTGCGGCTCGGTGATGAGCGCTTCCGCGCCGAGGTCGCCGACGGCCGCCTCGCGGTCGTGCGCGGCGACGCCCCGGCGCCCGACGCGATCGTCGAGACCGACCACGGGACGTTGCTCGCCCTGGCCCATCGCCGCATCGATTTGGCGGACGCGGTGCGCTCGGGGGAAGTCGCGATCGTGGGCGACGCGAAGGCGGTGGAGCACTTCCTGGGGCTGTTCACCCTGCCCGAGCCATTCGCGTCCGCCGCGTAGTCCCGAGCACGTAATACACGCTCCCGCGCATGGCGAAGGCGTGTCGCGCTCTGCGCGACGCCCTCACCTGCTGAGGGAGCTCTTAGGTCCCGAAGCCCTCGCGCGCCTCGCGCACGAGGGTGACCGCCTCCGGGAACAGCGAGCCCATGGTCTCGCGGATCTGCTGGGCCTGCTGCTCGGCGTTGCCCTGGAGGTTCATGCGGTTGATGCCGGCCACGGTCATGTCGACGGCCAGCTTGATCGCGTTGTCGGCCCAGGCGACCTTCTGCGCGCCCTGCATCTGCTCGGCGATCTCCGCCATCCGGCGGCGGAGCTCCTCTGGGTCTCCGAAGAGGCCGAAGGGATCCTCTGAGGACATGGGGCGAGTGTAGGGGTCCGGTGATCGCCGCTCGACTAAGCTCGCCCGCGCCGTGACCCTCCCGGTCCCCTCCTCCTCGACCACCTGCGTGATCACCGGATCCTCCTCGGGGATCGGGGCGGAGATCGCGCGGGAGCTCGCACGGCGCGGGCACGGCGTCACGCTTGTGGCCCGTCGCGAGGAGCGCCTGCGCGACCTCGCCGACGAGCTCTCCGGCGCCCACGGCATCCGCGCGGAGATCGTGGCCGCCGACGTCGCCGAGCCCGATGGGCGCGCATCGATCTTCTCGGCGCTGAGCGATCGCGGCCTGACCGCCGACGTGGTGGCGAACAACGCCGGCTACGGCAGCGGTGGGAGCTTCCAGGATCTCGACATGGAGTCCGAGGAGAAGATGGTCCGCCTGAACGTCGACGCGCTGCACTCCATGTGCGCGCACTTCGTCCCGGAGATGGTCGGCCGGGGCCGCGGCGCGATCCTCAACGTGGCCTCGACCGTCGCCTTCCAGCCGCTTCCGCGCCAGGCCACCTACGCCGCCACCAAGGCCTTCGTCCTCTCCTTCACCGAGGCGCTGCACGCCGACCTCCACGGCACCGGTGTGACAGCGACCGCCCTGTGCCCCGGCGTCACCCGCACCGAGTTCTTCGACGTGGGCGGCATGAGCGAGGAGCTGGCCGGCGCCCCGGAGTTCGCGGTGATGGACTCGCCCGAGGTCGCGCGCCTCGGGGTCGAGGGGATGGACAAGGGCAAGCGCGTGGTCATCCCCGGGGCGGTCAACCAGGTCGGCGCGGTGTCCGGCCGCATGACCCCCCGCAGCCTGCTCGTCCCGTTCCTGCGCCGCGTCTACCCGGTGGGGAAGTGAGCGCCAGTCCCCCGTAGGGATCGCGAGGGACCGTACTTCCCGGTCATGGAGCTCGAATCGGGATCGGTCGACGCCGCCGGCGCGCGCCTCTCCCACCACTCGACCGGCGTCGGGCCCGCCGTGCTGTTCGTGCACGGTCCCGCGCTGGGAGCGGAGGTCTTCCGGGACACCCTGGTCGCACTCGACGCCCTCGAGGGGCGGCCGATCCGAGTCGTCTCCTACGACCGTCGGGCCTACGGGGGGAGCGAGACCCTCGAGCCCTTCCGCGCGACCACGGTCTCCGAGCAGGCCGAGGACGCCGTGGTCCTCGTCGACGCGCTCGAGCTCGCTCCGGTGCTCGTAGTCGGCTTCGACGTGGGTGCGCTGGTGGCCCTCGACCTCCTTCTGCGTCATCGCCCCCGGCTGGGCGGCGCGGTGCTCGTGGAGCCCGCGCTCCTGTCGCTCGTCGCCGAGGGACGCGAGGCGGTGGCCGGGCTGCGGGAGGTCGTGGAGGAGGGAGTCAGGGACGGGGGCGCGGGCGGGGCGGTCGAGGGCTACCTCGAGCACGTGGGCGGGCCGGGCACGCTCGAGCGCCTCGGGCACGACCGGTTGAACGGCGCGCGCAGGAACGCTCGACCCTTCGCAGCCGACCTCGCGGCGGGCCCGGCTTGGCGCTACGCGCCGCGTGACCTGCGCGAGCTCGCCGTCCCGGTGACGGTGGTGAGCGGCGAGCGCAGCGCGCCGGCGTGGCGTGGGGCGGCGGCCGCGCTGGCGCGGCTCGTGCCCGACGCCGAGCTGGTGGAGCTCGACGCCGGGCATCTCGTCCCGATGGATGACCCGGAGGGGCTCGCACGCGTGGTGCGGGCGGCGGTCGAGGCGACGCGCTAGACGAACCGCGCCGCCGCGGGGCCTACGCCTCGCCCGGCAGCACGAAGAAGACCACCACCGCGAGGTGGAAGATCGCCGCGCCGATCACGAGCAGGTGGAAGATCTCGTGGTACCCGAACACGGTGGGCACGGGATCGGGACGCTTGCGCGCGTAGATGACCGCGCCGACCGAGTAGAGGACGCCGCCCGCGAGGATCAGCACCAGCGCGGCCACGCCGAGGCTGGCGGTGACCCACGGCAGCGCGAACAGGCCGGCCCACCCGAGGACCAGGTAGACGACGGCCACGAGCCATCCCGGGGCGTCGATCCACACCAGCTTGAGGATGATCCCCGCGGCCGCCCCACCCCAGATGATCGAAAGGACGACCACGGAGATCGTCCCGTCGAGGGCGAGCAGGGCGATCGGCGTGTAGGTGCCGGCGATGAGCATGAAGATCATCGAGTGGTCGAGGCGTCGCATCCAGCGGCGGGCGCGGGGCGACCAGTCGATCCGGTGGTAGAGCGCGCTGACGCCGAACAGGCCGCTGACGGTGGCCGCGTAGATGCTGGTGGCCACGATCGCCGCGGCTCCCCGGGCGGCGAAGACGAGCCCCACCCC
>JACCZP010000069.1 GCA_013695885.1 Thermoleophilaceae bacterium
GCGCTTTGCGCACCTCGGCGTGCAGCCACTCCGCCATGCCCTCCGCGGTCTGAACCCCGAGGCCGTGGACGAACAGCTGCTCGGCGAACTCCCCGTCGCGCTCGAGGCGCGCCATCAGCTCGGTCACCTCCGGGCCGGCGGTCACGACTTGGAGCGCCACCACGTCGCGCTCGCCACTCTCGAGCGGGCGGTAAAAGTCGGCGATGCAGATGCGGTCGTGCTTCGGCTGGCGGGGGAAGACGAGCCGCTCGAGCTCGCGCTCGGCGTCCTGCGGGTCGAACACCACAAGCTCGTTGCCCTCAGACGCGCACGGGAAGTAGCCGAGCACCGCCCGCGGGCGCAGGTAGTCCTGCTCGCGCCACATGCGCTCGAGGCGGGGGCGGAAGTCCTCGCGCAGGAGCGTCTCCCAGTCCTCGCCCTTCACGCCCTTGCCGCCCCAGTGCAGCTTGAACAGCACATGGAGGTCGAGGTGGGAGAAGACGTCGTCCAGGTTCACCGGGATCTCGCGCCGCCCCCAGAACGGCGGCTCGGGCACCGGGAGGTCGGTGCGGGCGGCCGAGCGCACGGTGTCGTCGTCGGTCGGTGCCTCCTCAGGCTCCGGTCCCTTCTCGCGCTGCACGCGCGCCTCGTCGAGGACCTTGGAGACGAGCTCCCCGCGGCGGTCCTCCTCCACGAGCTGGTCCATCACCGAGAGGCCCTCGAAGGCGTCCTTGCAGTAGAAGACGCCGGGCTCGTAGATGTCCTCGGACTCCCGGCCGCCGGGGTAGGTGATGCGCCGGCCGAAGTTGCGGTTGATGGCGGCGCCACCGATCAGCACCGGGTACTCGAGGCCCTGCTGGTGCAGCTCGGTGATGCACAGCGGCATCTGCTTAGAGGTGGACACGAGCAGCGCGGAGAGGCCGATGGCCGTGGCGTCGTGCTCCTTCGCGGCCTCGACGATCGTCCCGATCGGGACCTGCTTGCCGAGGTCGACCACCGTGTAGCCGTTGTTGGAGAGGATCGTGTTCACCAGCGACTTGCCGATGTCGTGCACGTCGCCGAACACCGTGGCGATCACCACCGTGCCCTTGGTGTACCCCTCGATCCGGTCGAGGTACTGCTCGAGCTGGGCCACCGCCCGCTTCATGACCGTCGCCGACTGGAGGACGAACGGCAGGATCAGCTCTCCGGCACCGAACTTGTCGCCCACCTCCTTCATCGCGGGCAGCAGCACGTCGTTCAGCACGGGCACGGCGCCGAGCTTCTCCACCGCCGCATCGACCTGGGCCTCGACGCCCTCCTTCTTGCGCCGGAGGATGTGCCAGTGCAGCGCCTGCTCGGGCTCCATGTCGGCCGTGGGGTCGGCGGCCTCGTCCTCCCCGGACTCGCCCTTCTCCTCGAAGTGGGCGATGAAGCGCTCGAGCGCGTCCTCTCGCCGGTTCCACACGAGGTCGTCGGCCAGCTCGCGCTCCTCGGTGGGGATCTCCGCGTAGGGGGTGACCTCGTTGGGGTGGACCATCGCGAGGTCGAGTCCGGCCTCCACCGCGTGGTGGAGGAAGACCGAGTTGAGCACGGCGCGCGCGCCGGGGAAGACGCCGAAGGAGACGTTGGACACGCCGAGCGAGGTGAGCACGCCGGGCAGCTCCCGCTTGATCTCCTTGATCCCCTCGATGGTCTCGATGGCGCTCGGGCGCCACTCCTCGTCGCCCGTGGTCAGCGTGAAGGTGAGCGCGTCGAAGATGAGCTGGTGGGGCGCGAGGCCGTGCTCGTCCACCACGTAGCCGTGGATGCGCCTCGCGATGTCGAGCTTGCGCTGCGCGGTCTTGCCCATCGACTCCTCGTCGATGGTCAGCGCGATGATCGCCGCGCCGTGGGCCTTGACCAGCGGCACCACGGTGTCGAGCTTCTCGCGGCCGGCCTCGAGGTTCACCGAGTTGACGATCGCCCGCCCGGGGATCTGCTCGAGCGCGAGCCTCATCACGTTCGGCTCGGTCGAGTCGATCTGGATCGGCGCGTCGGTGCGCATCGAGATGCCCTTGACCAGCGTTCGCATCTGCTCGTCCTCGTCCTCGCGCTCGGTGAGCGCCACGCAGACGTCGAGCACGTGGGCCCCGCCCTCGACCTGGGCCTCGGCGATGTCGAGCAGTCCGTCGTAGTCGTCCTCCAGCAGCATCTTCTTGGCCCGTCGCGAGCCCTGCGAGTTCACCCGCTCGCCGACGATCGTCGGCCGCGGCTCCTGGGCCAGCAGCGCCGCGCTCATCATCGAGGACACGTGCGGCGCGAACCCCTCCTCGGGCTGGTCGGGTCCCACCGGCGCGGGCCGCGGCGCCACGTCGCGACCGGCCACCTTCTCGGCCAGCACGCGGATGTGCTCGGGCGTCGTGCCGCAGCAACCGCCCACCACGGCCACGCCGTAGCGCTCCACGAAGTCGGCCAGGGTCGCGGCCAGCGGCTCGGCCTCCTCGGGGAATATCGTCTCGCCGTTCGGGCCCTGGTAGGGGATGCCGGCGTTGGGGATGCAGGTGACCGGGACCGGCGAGTACTCGCCGAGGAAGCGGACCGCGTCGCGCATGTCCTCGGGCCCGGTCGAGCAGTTGAGGCCGATGGCCTGGACGTCGAGCGCGCTGAGCGTGGTGAGCACCGCCTCGATATCGGTGCCGAGCAGCATCTTCCCGCCGTTGGGCAGCAGCGAGACCTGGGTCTGGATGGGCACCTCGCGACCGGACTCGGCCATCGCGTCGCGGCAGCCGAAGACCGCCGCCTTGACCTCGAGGATGTCCTGGGCGGTTTCGATGAGCAGCAGGTCGACCCCGCCCTCGAGCAGTCCCTTCGCCTGCTCGGCGAACACCTCGCGAAGCTCGGAGAAGAGGATGTTCCCCAGCGTGGGGTCGTCGGAGGCCGGCAGGAAGCCGGTGGGACCGATCGCCCCGGCCACGAAGTGCTCCTCGCCGGCCGCCCTCCGGGCGATCTCGGCCGCGCCGCGGTTGATCTCGAGCGTGTGCTCGCCGATGCCCCACTCGTCGAGCTTGATCCGGGAGGCCTGGAACGAGTCGGTCTGCACCACCTCGGCGCCGGCCTCGATGAACGACCGGTGAACACCCTCGATGACGTCGGGGCGGTGGAGGACCAGCGCCTCGTGGCACTTGCCCTCGAGCCCGCCGTAGTCCTCGGCGGTGAGGTCGAACTGCTCGAGCGTCGCGCCCATGCCCCCGTCGTAGATCACGACGCGGCTGCGTATGGCCTCCAGGTAGTCCCGCACGGACGGGAGAGCCTAGCGAGATGAGCCGCAACCTTGACATCGTTGTGGCAAGGTTGGGCGTCCGG
>JACCZP010000126.1 GCA_013695885.1 Thermoleophilaceae bacterium
ACCGGGTCGACGTTCCCGATCAGGTCCTCCTCGGCGACGAAGTCCACCAGGTCCGCGACGTCCTCGAGCGTGGTCCACGGCGTGAACGGCATCCACGATGGCCGCGGCTCGATGCCGTGCTCGCGGAGCAGAGCCAGGGCGTCCCGGGCCTCCGCGGTGGCGTGGCCCTTGTCGAGGCGGGCGAGGATGTCGTCGTTCACGGACTCGAGCGCGCACACCGCGAACAGGCAGCCCGCCGCGGCCAGCTCCGGCCACACCTGCGCATGCTCGAGCACGTGCTCGACCTTGGCGGTGACGTCGAAGGTCAGATCCGGGAAGCGGGCGTGCATCTCGGCGACGATCGCTCGGGAGTGGCGCACGCCGTTCAGGAAGTCCGGGTCCCCGAAGGTGATGTGGCGCGCGCCCGCGGCGACGAGGGCGGCCACGTCCTCGATCACGGTCTCCCGCTGCACCACGCGGATACGTCCGTCGTACACCGTGGGCACCGGGCAGTGGCGGCAGCGGTGCACGCACCCGTGGCTCGCCTCCACGTAGCCCACCGGCCGCTCCTCGCCGTCGACGGCGAGATGGGCGTAGCGCTCGAGCGGCGGGAGGAGGTGGCGCGCCGGAGGATGGAAGGAGGTGCGGCCGAGCTCGACGAGCGGGGCGGGCGGCGGCACCGAGGCGGCTCCGGCCAGGCCATCCACCCACGCCACGAGTGCCGGCTCGTACTCGCCGGCGATCACCCGGTCGGCGAGCCCAGCGGCGGTCAGGTCGCGGGAGACCGGGGCGTACAGGCCGTAGAGGCAGATCGGAAGGTCCGGCCGCCGGGCTCGGATCTCCGCGGCGGCGCGCAGCCCGAGGCGCATCGCGGTGTGCATGGGCACCGACAGACCCACGCCGTCGGCCCAGTCGACGGCCCCGGCGTCGAAGGGCTCGACCGACAGGTCGAGGCATCGTACGTCGTGTCCGGCGGCCAGCAGCGCGGCGGCCGGCGAGGCCACGTGGAGCGGCTGGTGTCCCAGCTCGTAGGTGGAGACGAGGAGGACCCTCACGCCCCGAGGGTAGGGTGCAGACGCTGGCCGTAGCCCCGCGCGGGACGCCTACTCGGTGGTCGACCGACGTCTCGCTGCGGCGGCCACCGGCTCGAGCACCACCTCGAGCCGCGCGTGCGCTGCGCGCAGCGCTGCCTCCGCCTCGGCCGGCCCTTCGCCGCGCGCGAAGAGGAAGCCGAGGTAGCGGTCGCCCTCGGGCAGCGGTCGGAGAGTCCGGCCGGTAGCCACCGTGATCTCGAGGCCCTCCACGCCGGGTAGGGCGAGAGCGGCCTCGCGCCCCCGCACCTCGCGCAGCACGCCCTCCCCGGGGATCGGCAGCATCATCACCCCGGCGCCGCCGGGTTGGCGGGCCATTCCCTCGAGCGGCCGGCCGAGCGCGTGGCGCAGTACCACTTCCTCGAGGCTCGCCCCCAGGCCGAAGCGAAGGACGCGCGAGCACAGGCCCCCGATCGAACGCGCGGCCAGCTCGAGCACCCAGGCCCTCTCTCCGTCGACTCGCAGCTCCGCGTGCACCGGACCCTCCCGGAGACCGAGCGCGGCGGCGGCTGCCGCGCACGTGCGCTCGATCGTCCCGAGCACCGGCGACGGCAGCCGCGAGGGGGTCACGTAGATCGTCTCCTCGAAGTAGGGACCCTCGAGCGGATCGGGCTTGTCGAAAACCGCGAGCATCTTGAAGCGACCTTCGGTGAGCAGGCCCTCCACCGCGACCTCGTCCCCGGCCACGTAGGCCTCCACGAGCACCTCGGCCGGAGCGGCCTCCTGGCCCCCGGCGGCCGCGGCGATGGCCCGCACCCGCGCAGCGGCGCGGCGGGCCTCCTCCGCGTCGTCGGCCCGGATCACGCCCCGCGAGCCGGAGAGCCCCACCGCCTTGACCACCACCGGGAAGCCGAGCCCTGCAGCTGCCGCGCCGGGGTCTTCCGCCGGCCCGAGCGTGCGCCACGCCGGCTGAGGGACGCCGGCGGCCGCGAGCGCGGCGCGCATGCGCCGCTTGTCGCGGGCGGCGTCGGCCG
>JACCZP010000130.1 GCA_013695885.1 Thermoleophilaceae bacterium
GCTCATCGCCTCGGCGGCCTGCTTGAGGGACCAGTCGGGCGCGGAGAAGGTCATCCCCCCCGAGACGTGGTCCGACACCCGCTCGCGCTCGGGGTCCCCGCCGGCCCCGACCAGCTCCAGGAAGTCCCGTGAGGTGACGATCTCGGGGTGCGCCCTCGGCTTGGGCGGAGCGACGATGGCCGCGCCGACGTTGCGCTCGACCATCAGACGCGCCGCGTCGCGGAGCCCGTCGGTGCGATCGAGCTCGAGGAAGTCGCGGCTCATGGCCTCGCGGATCTGCATCTTGCGGTGGTGCCACCCCCCGCTCGTCCATACGCTCACGACGTCCCGCATCGAGAGCACCCCGACGGTTCTATCCCCCTCGACGACGGGGAGGTGGCGGAAGTCGCCCTCGGTCATCGCCCTTGCCGCCTCCTCGAGCGACCAGTCCGGCGCGGCCACGGTGGCCTCGGGCGTCGAATGGTCGGCCACCCGCGCGCTCTGCGCGTCGACCCCCGCTGCTACGGCCTTGACCGCGTCCCGCTCGGTGAAGATGCCCGGAGGCGAGCCCGGCCGGTCGGGCTCGAGGACCGCCGAGCCGACCCACGCCTCGACCATGCTTCGCGCCGCGTCCGCGACAGTCTCCTCGGGCCGCAGCGCGAAGAAGTCGGTGGACATCGCCTCAGCGACCTGCAATGCGCCTCCACGGCCGGCGCAGGAGCCGGCCCCGCTCGGGGAGGGCCCAGCGACCGTCCCCGGCGAGCACGACCCCGTAGAGCACGTGGTCGAGGGCGAACATCAGCCGCTCGATCGGCCTTATCTGCTTCGCCTGATCAAGGCCGAGAACCGGTGCCACGCTCACCTCGAACGCCACCCACGTGGCGAGCCCGTAGACGACCCCGGTCCATCGCCGGCGCAGCAGCGAGGGCGGCAGCAGGGCAAAGGCGACACCACCGCCGGCCCCGAAGCCCCAGTGGGCGAGCTCCACCACCGCCACCTGGCGCCGGGCCAGGAAGTACGCAAGGCGCGGAGACCTGACCAGTACGCCAAACCCGCGCTGCTTGAGGACGGCGTCGGGCGGCGTCTGGTCGACGAGGCCGAGGCCGGTGGTGATCTGGCGTAGGCCGGTCATGGTCATCGCGGCCATCACGCCGCGCACCATCCCCGTCGCGAGGCGCTCGTTGCGTTCGTCGAGTCCGGGTACCGCCATCGCGCCACCCTACCTACGTCAGCCCCCTCGGGCAACCTCCTACGCACGCGAGAGCTCCCGGCCCACCCGCGCCGCGTACAGCGCGCGCAGGCGCCGGTCCGCGGCCCCGGGCGCCGGCCAGAGGGCGACCAGCGCTCCGAGGAGGAGGATGCCGCCCCCGATCCAAATCCACGCGATGAGCGGGGAGACCAGCGTGCGGAAGTAGGCGGGCGGCGCCTGCTGGCGGTAGCGCTCGACGATCGTGGCGACGATCAGGCCCTGGGCGTCGGCGAAGCGGGGATCGGAGAACTGCCGGTCGGCCTTGGCGATGGCCTCCTCGAGCACGCCGATGTCCGGCCGCACCGCGGTCCACAGATCCTGGCGGAGGCCCCAGCGCACGGCCACCTCGCTCGTGGCCTCGCCCTCGAAGAAGCGGCGGATGGCGCCGGTGGACTGGGCGTCGCCGGCCGTGTAGTAGTTCCGCGAGGGGCTCAGCACGAAGCGCTCGCCGTCCTTCTCCACGTCGAGCACCGCGCCGAGCGTGATGGGGGCGCCGGTGTCGGACTCGTCGGCGAGGATGCGCGCGGTGGGCTCGCGGTAGGTGACGCGGTACCCGTCCAGCTCGACGCTCTGGCCGGGGGCGAGGCGGACGTCGCGCTGCTCGATGAACGCCGACGAGGCGGCGACGCCGAGGAACAGCACGGCGATGCCCACGTGGACGATGAAGCCGCCGTAGCGGCGGCGGTTGCGGCTCACGAGCCCCGCCAGGGCGGCGGGCCACGACCCGCCGGTCATCGTCCGCCGCGCCGAGGCTCCGCGCACGAGCTCCTGGCTCACGACCGCGACCACGAACGCGGCTAGGCAGAACATCGCGAGCGCCCAGACGTTGTCCGCGGCCGGGGTGAGCACGAGCAGCAGCACGAGCGTGAGCGCCACCACGGCGACGGGCACGGTCAGCGTGCGCCACAGGCCGGCCAGGGTCGCGCGCCGCCAGGCGACCGCCGGGCCGATCCCGCTGAGCAGCACGAGCACGAGGGCCAGGGGTGTCCCGAAGAAGTTGAACCACGGCGGTCCGACGCTCTGGCGCTTACCGCTGAGCGCCTCCGAGATGAGCGGGAAGAACGTGCCCCAGAAGATCACGACGCAGAGGAGGACGAGCACCAGGTTGTTGAGGAGGAACACCACCTCGCGGGAGACCAGCGAGTCGAGCCAGGGCGCCGAGCGAAGGTCGGGCAGCCGGGCGATGATGAGCGTCACCGACCCGATCACCACCGCGCCGATGAAGATCAGGAACGGCGTGCCGAGCGTCGAGGCCCCGAAGGCATGGATCGAGTCGAGGATGCCCGAGCGCACGAGGAAGGTGCCGAGCAGGGAGAGGACGAACGTGGCCGCGATCAACGACACGTTCCACACCCGGAGGATTCCGCGCCGCTCCTGAACCATGATCGAGTGCAGGAAGGCGGTGCCGGTGAGCCAGGGCATGAGCGAGGCGTTCTCCACCGGGTCCCACGCCCAGTAGCCGCCCCACCCGAGCTCCGAGTAGGACCACAGCGCGCCGAGCATGATCCCGAAGCCGAGGAAGGACCAGGCCACGAGCGTGTACCGGCGCGTTGAGCGGATCCAGTCCGCCCCGGTGCGCCGGGTGATGAGCGCGCCGACCGCGAACGCGAACGGGATGGTGAACCCGACGTAGCCCGTGTAGAGCATCGGCGGGTGGATCATCATCGCCGGGTGGCGCAGCAGCGGGTTCAGCCCGTTGCCCTCGACCGGCGGGGTGGCCAGCACGTCGAACGGGCTCGAGTAGAAGAGCATCAGCGACAGGAAGAACGCAGCGACGCCTCCGAGCACGGCGGTGGCGTAGGGGACGATCTCGCGGTGCCGGCGGCGGGTGGCGCGCAGCACGACGGCCGAGAAGATCGACAGCAGGACCGCCCACAGCAGGAGCGACCCGGCCTGCGAGGACCACATCGCGGTGAGCTTGTAGAAGGTGGGGGTTGTGGTCGAGGAGTTCTCGGCCACGAGAGCGAACGTGAAGTCGGAGCGCGCGTAGGCCACCTCGAGGATCGCGACCGCGAGGAGGAGCAGACCGGCCAGGGCGTACATCGCGCGGCGGGCGGACACGACGAGGGCACGGCGCCCGGTCTGCACCCCGTAGAGGGATGCGGTGGCGGCGTAGAGCGCGGCGAGCAGGCCTACGAACAGGCACGCGGCGCCGATCGCGGGCATCAGTGCAGCGGCCACTACGCGGGTCGCCGCCGCTCGCGGGTCATCCGCGGGTGGAGGCGGTTTCCTTGGTGAACTTCGAGGGGCACTTGGTGACGAGCGAATCCCGCTCCGCCACGAAGGTCCCCTGGCGCATCTGTCCCTCCACGATCACCTCGCGGCCCTCCCGGAAGGGGTCGGGCACCACGCCCGCGTACACCACGGGGACCGACTGCGGGCCGGCGCGGTCGCGGATCGCGAAGCGCAGCTCGTCACCGCGCGCCGATACCGAGCCGTCGACCACCTTGCCGGTGAGCTCGTAGGAGCGGCCGGGCTCCGCGGCGGCCGTGACCTGCGAGGGGGTCGAGGCCTGCGTGGCGGCGCTGAAGCTCGTGTAGACGAGCGCTCCGGCCAGCACGACGACCGTGGAGAGCGCGACGAAGAGCCGGAGCCTGCGCTTGCGGGCGGGATCCATCGCGGTCATTCTCGCAGGCCGGATCGTCCGCTCCGAGCGCGGCGGCGCCCGGCACGGTGACGGGCGGCTCGTGCGGGCAGAACCGGGCTCAGTCGTGGCGACTCGGGTGACCCTGGCCGGGCCACGGACCGAGCACGAGCAGGAGGCGAGCGTCACTGCGAGCCAGGATGCGCCGATCCTCGTTGGCGTCGAAGTAGGCCACGAACCCGGCCGCTCCAGAGGTCGAGCTCTCACCCTGCTCGATCTCGACCTCACCGTCCACCACCACGACGTAGGCGGCCTCGTGCGTGCGGTGCTCCTGCATCTCCTCGCCGCCCGGCAGGTGGATCGCGATGGCCCGCGCCTCATCGGAGGAGCGCAGCACGACGGGCTTGTGCGGCTCGACGTCGAGGTTGCGGATGTCCCAGCTCTCCACGGTGTGCTCCTCAGTCGGTCAGGACGGGCCCTGCATCATGGCTGCTCAGCGGCGCTCGAGGCGCTGCTCGCGACGCTCCGCCGACACGCCCCGGCGGTCGATCCGGCAGCGACCTAGCGTCCGCAGCACCCGCAGACCGTCGACCGCGGTGAGCTTCTTGCCCTCGGCCCGGCTCCGCGCCCGGTAGGTGATCGGCACCTCGTAGACCCGGACCCCGCGCTGGAGGAGCCGGGCGGTGATCTCGGGCTCGATGGCGAAGCCGCGCTCGCGCAGCGGCAGGGCGCGGAAGACGTCGGTGGTCACGACCTTGTGGCAGGTCATGATGTCAGCCAGCCAGGAGTTGTAGAGAACGTTGGCCGACAGGGTCACCGCCTTGTTGCCCATCACGTACCAGAACGAGTACGCGGAGTGCGACTGAAAGCCACGGACGCCGAACACGGCCTCGGCCTCGCCGGCCACGATGGGCTCGAGCAGCGGTGCGATGTTCGCGGGGTCGTACTCGAGGTCGGCGTCCATGATCGTGGTCGAGCGCCCGCGCGCCTGCGCGAGCGCGGTGCGCACTGCGGCGCCCTTGCCGCGGTTGCGGTCGTGACGCAGCAGACGCACCGCGGACGGCCAGGCTCGCCCCTCGAGCACCTCGCGGGTGCCGTCGGTCGAGCCGTCGTCCACCACCACGAGCTCGAGGCTCTCCCCCGGTAGCTCCGCGGCCAGCGTCTGCTCGATGGCCTCGACCACCGTGGCCCGCTCGTTGTAGACCGGCATGAGGACCGTGAGGTCCGGGGTCACGGCGGCCACGGCGGCGATCAGGCCGGCGTCGGGGCCATGCGCGGCGCCGTCTCCGGTCGTCGTGCGTGGGCCACGAGCGAGAGCCCGACCGGCGGCCGCAGGCGGCGCTCGATAGGCCCCCAGACCTTGAGCATCGCCTCGTAGACGGCGAGCGCGCGCGCTCCGATCGACGGCGCGGAGCGCTTGCCGGTGACCCACCACCCCGGCACCCCGAGGAGGTTGAACGAGTAGAGGTCGGCCAGCTCGAGCCCCGCTTCGCTCACGAGGTCGCGCACCAGCTCTCGGGTGTAGCGGCGGCAGTGCCCGTAGCGGCGATCGAGGCTTCCGAACAGCCGCGGATGAGCGGGGACCAGCAGCACGAGCCAGCCCCCGGGGCGAAGCGCCCGTGCCATCGCGGCCATGGCGGCCTCATGGTCCTCGAGATGCTCGAGCACGTTCTGGCAGACCACCAGGTCGAAGGTCCCTTCGCCGGCCGTGAGGGTGGGGGCCTCGGGCAGCTCCTCGCGAACCACGGCGACCCGCGGATCGCCCCCCAGGCGCCCGTCGAGCACGGCGGCGCAGGCCGGCTCGGGCTCGACGAGCAGGAGGTGCTCGACGCCGGGGACGCCGAGCAGGCGCTCGCTGAACGTTCCGATCCCCGCTCCCACCTCGGCCACCCGCGGGCCGGTGCGCCCGGCGAACTGCTCGAACATCCAGTCGCCGAGTCCGCGGGCGCGTCGCAGGCGCTCGAGGTCCCAGAGGGCTTCCTGGCCGTGCTCGACCGCGGTGGCGCTCAACGGCCGCCCCGGGCGATGAGCTTGACGAGCCCGCGCGCCAGCGGCTGGAACGCTCGTGCTGATAGACGGTGGACGAGCCAGCCCGGGACCACGTGCGACGTGGGGACGGGCTGGATCAGCTTGCGCTTGCGGACGGCCTCCACCACCGACTCGGCCACCGCGTCGGGCGAAGCCCCGTAGCGGCGGTAGAACGCCACGGCGGCGTCCTGGCTGGCGGCCATCTCGCCGCCCATCGTCGCGGTGCCGGTGATCTCGGTGTCGATGATCCCCGGACAGATCGCGCTCAGATGGATGCCGCACGGTGAGAGCTCGGCGTTCAGCGCCTCGGTCATTCCCACCACCCCGAACTTCGAAGCCGTGTAGGGGGCCATGCTCGCGGCGGGGATCAGGCCGAGCCCCGACGCGGTGTTCACGATCGCCGCTCCGCGTCCCTGGCGCAGCATGCGGGGAGCGAACGCCTGGACGCCATAGGCCACCCCGAGGAGGTTGACCCCGATCACGCGCTGCCAGTCCTCCACCGTGGTGTGCTCGGTGGAGGCCGCGTGCCCGACGCCCGCGTTGTTGTGGAGGACGTCGACCGCCCCGTCCGTCGCGAAAACGCGCTCCGCCAGGCCCTCCACCGCGGTGGGATCGGAGGAGTCGACCACGTGGTCCTGCGCCGTTCCGCCCGCGGCCACGATCTCCTCGCGGACGCGCACGAGCGCCTCGGCGTCGATGTCTGCGAGGTGGAGCCTGGCCCCGAGCCCGGCGAAGCGCCGGGCCGTGGCCCGGCCGATCCCCGAGCCCGCCCCGGTGACGACCACGACGGTGCCGGCGAAGCTCTCGAAGCGCCGCCGTCGCGACCTCATCGGCACCCGCTCGTGATCGCCCACGAGTCGCTGCGGGCGACGGCGCGGTGCCGGCCTGGGGCCTCGACGTCGAGCTCGCCGGCCCGCCCGAGGAGCAGGGCCTCGGCGCGCGCCGTGCGCGGCGCCACGAGCGCTCCGCGTGCGCTGCGCTCGAGGTCGGCGGAGAACCGGCGCGGGCGCACCTCGGCCCACAGAGCGAGCGAGGGGATGGGCTGGCCGGTGGGCACGTACACCGCCGGGCATCCTTGCAGCGTGGCTCCGGCCGCGGGTCGCCGGACCAGGTCGCGCAACTCGCGGTGCACGCGATCCTCGTTCCCCACCCGGGCGCGCATGTCCACGAGCCGCCCGAAGTCCGTCGACAGGAGCGCGATCATGACCGCGAGGAAGAGGAATCCTCCGGCTCGCCAGTAACGCCGCAGGGGGTCGCGAGAGTCGAGAACCTGCCACCCGAAGGCCGCGATGCCCGCGAAGAGGCACGCGAGCGCGGCGGGCAGGAAGAGGAAGCGCTGGAGCACGGGCAGCTGGCTGACGCCGAGCGCGAGCACCGACATCCCGGAGAGGACGGTGAGCGCGAGCGGCAGGGCCAGACGCCGGGGCAGCCGGACGACCGCGAGGGCGAGGCCCGCCGCCCCACCGGCGAGGCCCGAGAACCACAGGATCCCGCCGAGGTGGCGGGCCAGCTCGCCGGGCAGGCTGAACAGGCCGGTGGGGAGGCTGCGGATGACCGCCACCTGCTCGGTCTGATGGCGAGTCCAGGAGGGGTCACCGGTCACCAGGTGGTCTGTGAGCGTCCATATGAGCGGCGCCAGCACCACGAGGCACGCGAGACCGGCCAGCCGCGGCAGGTCCGTTCTCCGGGGAAGCCCCACAAGCGTCCGCCACTCGAAGGGAACGCCGGCGGGCCGGCGGGGCGGCATCCGGCCGACCGCCAGCCACAGCCAGTAGACGCCGGCGTAGAGCCACGCCTCCGGGCGCAGGAGCCCGGCGAGCGCGAGCAGGAGGAGGATCGCGGCGCCCCGCCGCGGACGACGCGCCTCGAGGACCGCCGCCCACACCATCAGAGCCACGGCGACCATGTCGAAGGACGCGCGCGTCACGCTCTCGAGGAACGGCGCCCGGGTGGCGAGCAGTGCGGCGGCGACGAGGCCGACCCCCCACCCCGCGACCTCCTGTCCGAGCCGGAAGAGGCCCACGCACATCGCGGCGGCGGCGAGCACGGCCAGGAGCCGGTAGCCGTCCTCGGTCCCCTCCCCCAGCAGACCGGTCAGTGCGGCCGCCGCGATGGCGAGGGGATGTGGTGCGGAGGCCACCGGGGCGTCGTACTGCGGCACGCGGCCGGCGAGCAGGTCGCCACCCCACACCAGCGCGTAGAAGCCGTCGTAGTTGGGCAGCCCGCGTGGGAAGACCGCGTAGAAGAGCGCGGTTAGCAGCAGCGTGGCGCCGACGTCCGCGAGGCCCGTGCGC
Organism: Thermoleophilaceae bacterium; assembly: GCA_013695885.1. Lineage (GTDB taxonomy): Bacteria > Actinomycetota > Thermoleophilia > Solirubrobacterales > Thermoleophilaceae > JACCZP01. The sequence goes on from JACCZP010000130.1 coordinate 8,135, forward strand.
CGCGGCGGGCAGGACGCGTCGGCGACCTCGCCGCGGTCGCCGGCGAGCACGAGACCCCGGAGCTGGGTGGCGGACACGCGCCTAGAGTCTCAGACGCCGTGGCCGTCGTCGCCCGCCGTGCCCTCCTCCGGGCCGTCCCCGAGCCGCTCAAGGAGCGGATCCGCCTGGCCGCGGCCTACGGGCGGCTGACCAGCGATCGGGAGAGCCTGAGGCGCTTCGCAGCGATGCGTCGCGCCGCACCCGCGTCCGATCCCGCTGCCGTCGAGCCGGTGGCCCTGCGCGCCCGGCCCCTCGGCGGGCGCGAGGTACTGGTCCGGCCGGGCACGAGCGACGCCGACACGCTCTGGGACGCCCTGGTGCGCCGGTACCACCTCCCCCCTCCGGAGGCCGTGTCGCCCCGCGGCGACCCTGGGCCGGTGTCGGTGCTCGACCTCGGCGCGAACATCGGGCTGACGGTGGCGCACCTCGCCGAGACGTTCCCGGGCGCTCGGGTGGTCGGCGTCGAGCTCGATGCCGCGAACGCCGCGCTGGCCCGGCGGAACGTGGCGCCCTGGTCGGAACGGTGCTCGCTGGTCGAGGGTGCGGTATGGCCCGAGGACGGCGAGCTCGAGTACCACGGGTGGTCGGCCAACACCTCGTCGTTCCGGGTGACCGACGACGAGGACTCGACCGCCGTCGTCCGCCACGCGCGTGCGGTCTCGCTCTCGTCGCTGGTCGAGGAGCTCGGCGGCGTCGACTACGTGAAGATGGACATCGAGGGCGCCGAGGCGCGCGTGCTCAAGGAGGCGACGCGATGGGCGGCGAGCGTCGGCGCGATCAAGGTCGAGGTGCACCCGCCGTACACGCCCCGCGAGTGCGCGGCCGACCTGACCGCGCTCGGGTTCCGGACCCGCCCGGACCGGTGGCACGGCGCCTCGATGATCGGAGTGCGCCCCGGCTGGAGCCGGCAGCGGTTTGCGAGCCTCGACTCAATGTGAAATAACGCACGAGCTCGAGGCGCGTTTCTAGACGCACCCGAAGCACCCCGCAATCCGAGGAGGAAACATGGTCCCAGGCGGAATCATCGGTCTGGTCGTGCTGGTCATCCTGGTAATCGTCCTGCTGAGGCTGGTCTAGGCGAAGGCAGCGCGCCCTCCGGGACGGCCTGGAGGGCGCGGCTCGCCGCCGAAGGAGGGAACCGCCCGTGACCCATCCCGGAACGCCGGCCAACCGCTCCGCGGGCCCCCGCGTTGACGGCGGCGAGCCGGTAGGCGCCGATCGAGTGGCGGGGCGAAGGAGGGCCGGCAGCTCGGGCGTGGACCTCTCGTCGGCGACCGTGGGGAGCGCGGGCGTGCTGGGCAGCGCCGGCACGGTCGGCAGCGCCGGGGTGATCGGGAGCGCCGCCACGGTCGGCAGCGCGGGCGTCGTGGGAAGCGCCGCGACGGTCGGATCGGCGGGGGTGGTGGGCAGCGCGGGCGTGGTGCTGTCCGCGGTGGTCGTCGGAAGCGCAGGAATCCTCGGAGGCGCCGCCAACGTCCGGTGCCTCGGTTGCGTGGGATGCGTGGGGTGCGTCGACTGCGTGGGCTGCGTCGGGTGCGTGGGCTGCGTCGGCCT